>NZ_JAKEVJ010000027.1:0-44202 GCF_022398425.1 Shewanella sp. Isolate7
ACTAATACAGTTATCGAGCGTTTTAACAAGCTAGAATGATCAATTGTTTATTACGATTGGTATAAAAAATGACACAAAAAAAGCCAGCTATGCTGGCTTTTTGTTTATGCGCTCATCGGCGGCATTCGGTTCTCGCTACGGGAGGCTTAAACCGAAAAGCTGGCACCGCAGCCACAGGTGGTGGTGGCGTTAGGGTTCTTCACGAAGAAACGTGAACCTTCAAGTCCAGAGGTGTAATCCACTTCACCGCCTACCAGGTATTGCAGGCTCATAGGATCAACAACCAGTTGAACCCCTTGTTTCTCAACGGTAAAGTCACCTTCGTTGACCTTCTCATCGAATGTAAAGCCATACTGAAAACCTGAGCACCCGCCACCGGTCACGTATACACGTAACTTAAGCGCATCGTTTTGCTCTTCCTCCAATAAGGTTTTTACCTTGGCTGCTGCCGCGTCGGTAAAACGAATTGGCATTGTATCTTCAGCTTGTTCAGTCATTACTACCTCTTACATCGGTTTGCTGAGCGGAATTATCCGATACCTGACTATTTTGTTCAAGTAATAGTCGTGGCTCTGTTGAAATCTGTGACCCTTCGCCCTCCTCGGCGGGGGCATAAGCCTCGTCCACTTGGGGCTCCTCTATCGCATTGGGCTCGCCGCCGGAGCGTGCGCCCACCTCGCTATCTGGCTCTGGTGTGGCAAGGAGTTCCTGGGCGGTAAAGCTCTGCTGCGCCTTGGCGCCCTTGCTCCAACGGCTGGCGGGCACTATCACCTCTGTCTCTACCCGGGACAGCTCGAAGCCGGTCGGCAGGGTGATCTGCGTCTCCAAGGTCTGGAAATAGCGGAAGCTAAAGGCAAACTTGGCATCGGTTAACGCCGACAGTGGCAGATTCACCATCTTACCCTGCTGCACGCCGACAAAGACGAGCTTGGCTTGGCCCTTCAATGCCTGCTTACGTTTCTGCAGCTGAGTGAGCACTAACTTGACCTGAAATTGATTGGCCAGCGGGCCCGGGGTCATCTCCAGGCCGTGGATGGCGACGCCATCGGCCTGATGCTCGGGCGCCATGATGCTGCGATAGAAGGCGAGTTCTCTGTCCAGCGACTTCTGTTTCTGGTGCTGCTCGAGAAACATCTTCTGCATGTTGCTGTTGGCTTCACGCTCCAGCGACAGCTCTAGGTTGCGCGAGGCCAATACCTCGGCCTGCTCCTTGAGCGCCTGGCGTAGCTCGGCTTCTTTCGCGGTGGAATGTGTCTGTGTCACAGAATGATTGGCGGACCAGAGGTCCCAGGTTAACACGCCGAGTAAGAAGGCGACGATCACTAAACAAAACAGATAAACGCTCGAAGGTCTAATTTTTCGTTCGAACACTTGCATGCGATCGACCCAGCGATGATAATTTGGCATTAAGTACTAGCCCCTTATGATAATTTTTTCATTCGCCCCGCGAAGCGTTACTAACGATTGATCCGGAAGGTTACTGTGCAGCTCAGAATAAACAGCGCCATACAGCAATGCCAGAAATACCTGAATACCGACCTCAAAGACAAACTGGCCCAGGCCAAGATCAGCGTTCAGCTTTGTGCCCTCGCCCTCGCCTTCGCCCTGGTGGCCTCTGGCGTGATCATCCTCTTTCGACTTCTGCTGCAGTGGCTTAACCACCTCACTCAGACCCAAGAGTGGCAGTTTACTGGCAACTTAGGTGACTGGCGAGTCTTATTGCCACTTTTAGGGGCGATCTTAATCTGGTTTGTGGCCATTTTGGGATCTAAGCGCTACAAACGCATGGGGATCGCCTATGTGATGCAAAGGATGAAGCTGCACTACGGCAAGATCCCCCTGCAGTCAGCCCCGGGGCAATTTTTCCAGGCGCTGTTTGCCCTGGCGACCAACTTCTCTGTCGGCCGTGAAGGCCCGGCGATTCACCTGGGCGCGGTTAGTGCCAGCGTGATGGCGGAGAAGTTTAAACTGCCCGACAACAGCGTGCGCATCATGTGCGCCAGCGGCATCGCCGCCGGTATCGCGGCCACCTTCAACGCCCCTTTGGCAGCGGTGATCTTTGTGTTCGAGGTGATATTGAGGGAATACAAGGTACATTACTTCTTCCCCATCATGCTGTCGGCCATCTGCGGCGCCCTCTCCAGCCAGCTGGTGTTTGGCAATATCCACGAATATGACCAGATAGGGGTAAGTCATATTCCCCTGTCGCAATATCCTGTGCTGGCACTCTGTGGCATCACCTTAGGTTGTATCGCCGCCCTGTTTAATCACACCCTGTTGAAAGTCACCGCCAAGGGACAGCAACATCCTCTGATCTTACGCCTGCTGCTCGCCGGGCTTATCACCACCATCATAGGCTTCTTCCTGCCCCAGGCACTGGGCAGCGGCGACTTGGCCATTAGTCACGCCATTAGCGAACACCCCAGCCTGTCACTACTGGTCGGCTTGTTACTAGGGAAAATCATCGCCACCATCGCCGCAATCGGCCTGGGCATTCCCGGCGGCATCATAGGCCCGCTATTTGGCATCGGCGCTCTGATTGGCGCCATCTTGGCCGTGGTCAGCGCCATGTTGTTTCCCACCATCACCCCCTATGTGGGCCTCTACACCATCATAGGCATGACGGCCATGATGGGGGTCTGCCTCAGTGCGCCGCTGGCGGCACTAGTCGCCCTGCTGGAGCTGACCAATAACGCCGCCATCATCTTGCCGTCTATGTTCGTGACTATTCCGGCGTTTCTGATCGCCCATCAGGCGTTCAATACTAAGTCGCTGTTCTACAAGCAGATAGAGTTGATGGGGCTGGACTATAAGGTCTCCTCGGTCAAGCTCGGCCTGCAGAAGCAGGGGGTGCGCGCCGTGATGGACAAGCGCTTCGTGATTGTAAGAGACAACGACGAGCTGCTGCTGGAGGTGCTCAAGCGCGCCGAGGGCCGCTCGGTATTGATGCAAAACAATCAGGGCCAGATGGAGATGTTGCACCTGGAGCTGCAGGTCTCCGAGGAGATGAGCACACTTACCCGGCATCCTATCGAAGGCGTCGTCGACACCGCCACCCTCAAGGAGGTGTACGATATTCTGTCCAAGGAGCGTCGCGGCGAGGTGTTTATCTATCAGGACAAGCGTGAAAATGTGGTCGGGGTGATCAGCTGGGTGATGCTGCAAAAAGAGATCAACCAGGGGCAGATATAGCAGGCGCCAGCTTTTATAAACCAGGCTTAGCGGCACCTGCTAAAAACCTAAATAACCACAGCCTGCGCTTGAGTCGCTTCTCTATCTGACGCTTCTCCCAAGTCGCGCCAAACAGGCTAAAGGGCTCGAATACCGAGATGGCGTGCAGCACGGCCCCGCCGCCCCAGCCCAGCACGACCCACCAGACCCACATATAACCTGGGCTTATCATCAGATTCAGCAGATAAAGCAGTGGCAAGACAATCGCCATGGTCGTAAGATTGCTGTAGAAGCCTTTCAGCTCTTTGACATACTCGATGGCGGCGCGCTCATCATGGCTAACGGGCTGCAATCTTTCCTCAGTTGCGTCCTTGGTTTGCTTATCCATTGTCATATTCATATCCATCTCCTGTTGCAGCGCCTCCAGTGGCACCTCAAATACTGCGGCTAACGATTTCAATGATTCGAGACTCGCCTTCTGACCACGCTCTATACGCTGTATGGTGCGCACGTTAAGGCCCGAATGCTGCGCTAGTTGTTCCTGCGACCAGGCCCGCTGAAGACGTAATTTACGAATGATCATTGTTTTCCTTAACCTCGTTTAATTGGAGATGCCAGCTTAGTCTTTGTCGGTTTGTCCCACCACGGCGTCTTAGCGACTTGAGCACGACGACTACACGACATAAGCACGACACGCCCATTAACCCATTTATTTTCAATAATTTACAAATAGGAGGCAGACCGCGCACGATGGACAAACAGGTATTACCAAGCAGCTCGATAGCCTGTTGCTTGCCCCTGCTTGATGGCCAATTTGGCCCGCAGGGCTTAGGCCGCAAGCCTTGGCCCAGCAAAGCTTGGGCCAACACGCAAATATGCTCGGCAAGTTATTCCACCGCCTCGCTATGTCTGGTATAGTGTCGCCTCAGCCACCCTACATAACTTAGGGCGAAATGACCATCTGCTTCGGCCATTTTGCCCCCCGAAATTGGAAATAAAGGCTGATGACTCAGTTTCAAGGTTCACACATCCTCTCGGTAAACCAACTCAATCTAGATGCCGTACAAGAGATCTTTAGCGTTGCATCGCGAATGACTCCCTATGCCCTCAGACAAAAACGTACCACGGTACTCGATGGCGCGATTCTGGGTAATCTGTTTTTCGAACCCAGCACCCGCACCCGGGTCAGCTTCGGTAGCGCCTTTAACCTGCTGGGCGGCAAGGTCAACGAAACCGTTGGCATAGGCACCTCATCGCTGTCCAAAGGCGAGTCGCTCTACGACACCGCCCGCGTGCTGTCGAGCTACTCGGATGTGATCGCCATGCGCCATCCCGATGCCTACTCGGTCAGAGAGTTTGCCGAAGGCAGTCGTGTGCCCGTGATTAACGGTGGCGACGGCCCCAACGAGCACCCGACCCAGGCACTACTGGACCTGTTCACCATTCAGAAAGAGCTGGCCGCCGGTGGCCGCACCATCAGCGGCATGCACATCGCCATGGTGGGCGATCTCAAGTTTGGCCGCACGGTACACTCGCTGTCGCGCCTGCTGTGCATGTATAAAGATGTGAGCTTCACGCTAATCTCACCCAAAGAGCTGGCAATGCCAGACTATGTGATCGATGACATTGAAAATGCTGGGCATAAGATCACAATAACAGATCAACTTGAAGGCAATTTAGATCAGGCTGATATACTCTACCTGACGCGTATTCAAGAAGAGCGTTTTCCTTCACAGGAAGAGGCCAACAAGTATCGTGGTAAGTTCCGATTAAACCACAATATTTACACACAGCATTGCAAATCGAATACAGTGATCATGCATCCGCTGCCTCGCGATTCGAGAGAACAGGCCAACGAGCTGGACAACGACCTCAACAGTCATCCAAACTTGGCCATCTTCAGACAGGCAGACAACGGATTGCTTATCCGCATGGCGCTGTTTGCGTTGACATTAGGTGTTGATTCCCAGCTGGAACAGCACGAATGTCCGGTAAATTGGTATTCACAAAAAGCCGATTTTTAATCTGGCAACGACTTTAAAGGATCTAGAATGACCCGTTCTGAAACCCTATTTGAGCAGGCTAAGAAAACTATCCCTGGTGGCGTAAACTCACCCGTGCGTGCCTTCAACGGCGTCGGTGGTTCACCACGTTTCATCGAGAAGGCTGACGGCGCCTACATCTATGATGCCGACGGCAAGGCCTATATCGACTATGTTGGCTCTTGGGGCCCGATGATCTTGGGTCATAATCATCCAAAGATCCGCCAAGCCGTGTTAGATGCGGTAGAAAATGGTCTCTCTTTCGGCGCGCCAACCGAGCTTGAGGTGCGTATGGCCGAGAAGGTGATCGAGATGGTGCCTTCGATGGAGCAGGTTCGCATGGTGAGCTCAGGTACCGAAGCCACCATGAGCGCCATCCGTCTGGCACGCGGCTTTACCAATCGCGACAAGATCCTCAAGTTTGAAGGCTGCTACCACGGCCACGCCGACTGCCTGCTGGTTAAGGCCGGCTCTGGCGCCCTGACGCTAGGTCAGCCAAGCTCACCGGGCATCCCTGAAGATTTCGCTAAGCACACGCTGACCGCGGTTTATAACGAGCTGGAGTCGGTTAAGGCGCTGTTCGAGCAGTACCCTGAAGAGATCGCCTGTATCATCCTTGAGCCGGTTGCCGGTAACATGAACTGCATTCCGCCTATGCCTGGCTTCCTCGAGGGTCTGCGCGCCCTGTGTGACCAGTATGGCGCCCTGCTGATCATCGACGAGGTAATGACAGGCTTCCGCGTCGCTAAGAGCGGTGCACAAGGCCACTATGGCATTACCCCAGACCTGACCACCTTGGGTAAGGTGATCGGCGGCGGTATGCCAGTCGGTGCCTTTGGCGGCCGTAAAGAGGTGATGCAGTTTATCGCTCCTACCGGTCCTGTGTATCAGGCGGGCACCCTGTCGGGTAACCCTATCGCCATGTCGGCGGGTCTGGCACAGATGGAAGAGCTGTGCGCCGAAGGCCTGTATGAAGAGCTAGCGGCTAAGACCAAGCGTATCGCCGAAGGCTTTAAGGCCGCGGCCAACAAGCATGGTATTCCACTAAGCATCAACTATGTGGGCGGCATGTTCGGCTTCTTCTTCACCGAGCTGGAAAAGGTTACCCGCTTCGAACAGGTGACTCAGTGTGATGCAGACGCCTTCCGCGCCTTCTACCACGGCATGCTGGACGAAGGTGTTTACCTGGCGCCGAGCGCCTATGAGGCAGGCTTCCTGTCTATGGCGCACGGCGAGAAGGAGCTGGAAGAGACACTGGCCGCTGCCGACCGTGTGTTTGCCCGTATGGCCAAGTAACTCGCGCCGCGAGTGATATGACAGACAATGACCAAAAGGACGCCTAGGCGTCCTTTTTTGTTACCCGGCGTTTACCGGCGATGCACGCGATGCACGCGATGCTCAATTAAGGCCTAAGCTCTATTCACCCGACATCAATTCACCCGAGATCAATTCACCCGAGATCAAGCGGCCTGTGCAGGATAAACCTGGCCAGCTGCCACTCGTAAATAATTTATTCCACTCTATCAGTCGCTGACAGTAGAGACTATCGCGACACGAGTAATTATCAGCAGGATAAACTAAGCAGCAGACATAGGGTGGTGAGAGTTCAGCGCATTTCACCACAGAACGAAGGAATCAAAAAATATTCCGCTAGTTAAAAAGACTAGGAGTGCGCAAGATCGCATTTTCCAGCGAAATTAGACTAAGGTAACACTTGCGTATTATCTCATCCTATGGTCAGATCGCCGCCTAACACAACAACCTTAACCAAACCTTGATATAAATCATGCCGCCTCTACTCTGCCGGGCGAGATTTACTATCAGCCGTAGGAACAAATGTATGCTCAACATTTTCCTGATCACACTTGCTGTGCTAGCGCTATTAAGCATTATTTTTGAAGAAGTTACCCACATTAATAAGGCTAAAACCACCCTCTTTTTCGGCTGTATCGCCTGGATCACCTTATTTGTTGCGGCGCGGGATCCCAGCCACCAGCATCTAGTGGCAGAGGAGCTGGACCATAACCTGCTGGAAATCGCGACGCTCTGGCTCTTCCTGATGTCGACTATGACCTTCGTGGCCTACCTAAACGCCAAAGGCATGATTCAGATCCTGGTGCAGAAGCTGTTTCCGCAGAAGGTCTCTGTGCGCATGCTGATGATCCAGGTGGCCCTCTTCTCCCTGGTACTGTCGGCCATCTGTGATAACGTGACCGCGACCCTGGTTTCGCTGGGCTTGTTGACCACCTTCCAGCTCGAGAGCCAGATGAAGCGCCGCATGTCGGTACTCATCATCTTCGCGGTAAACTCGGGCGGTGTGGCGCTGATCACCGGCGATGTGACCACCTTGATGATCTTCCTCGGCGGCCATGTCCATATCTCACAGCTACTCCTGCTATTTATTCCGGCGGCGATCAGCGTCATGCTGCTGGCGGTACTCTTCTCGCTAAAGGCGGAAGGCCATGTGAGCACCACCCCTATCAAGCGTCAATACAGCAAGCTGGATGTATTTATTGCCCTCATCTTCCTGATCACCATCATAATGACCATGGTGCTCAATATCTTCTTCGGTATTCCGCCTGTACTGACCTTCCTGTCGGGCCTGTCGGTGATGTTCCTGATGGGCACACTGCAGCGCAGCAACAAGGAGGAGCTACAGATCCTCGAATATATCCGTCAGGTAGAGTTCGATACCCTGCTCTTCTTCTTAGGGATCCTGCTGCTTGTGGGCATGCTGAAAGAGATCGGCACCCTGCATCTGCTGACCGATGTGTATGCCAAGTTTGATCCTAACATCTCTAACTTCGTGACGGGTATCGGCTCGGCGATTCTGGATAACGTCCCCCTGACCGCGGCGCTGCTCAAAGCCGAACCTGTGCTTAACACCCCAGAGTGGTTAGGACTCACCTACTCAGTGGGCGTGGGTGGCTCGCTGCTGGTGATAGGTAGCGCGGCGGGTATCATCGCCATGAGCAAGGTGAAAGAGCTCACCTTCGTCACCTACCTCAAGTACGTACCGGCGCTGGCGCTGTGTTATACCTGTGGTTACGGCCTGACCCTGCTACTGGCCTACGAGTTTTACGGCTAGAGGTGTTGGCGACAGCCAAACATGAAAAAAGGCGATGAATAATTCATCGCCTTTTTTGTATCATCAAAGCGCTCACGACTCGCGCTTCATGCTCGCTAGATAGCCGGCACCTTAAACTCTGTGCCCGCCACCTCTAACACCACGTCTCTTGGGCGTATCTCGACTATCTTGAGCTTACCGCCAATCATGTCGCCCTGTTGTAACTCGGCGCCATCCACATTCAACCAGCGGTTCTTAGGATCGTTGGCATAGACATGGGCCAGAATGTTGAACTCGGGCACCTGTAGCTGGAGCCCTGCCGGCAACTGACCATACTTTGGCAGCTCATCCGCTTTGGGTACTGGAATGGGATCTAGCTTAGGCTCGGTCACAGGTGTGGCGACGGCGTTCTCCTTCTCCACCTCCTTGAGCGCGGCCTCGAAGGCGGCCACCAACTTGCTGGTATCCTTCACCGCAGGGCGCTGCTGGGCATCAGGCTCTGGGAGCTGTTCCGACATCTGATCTAATGCCTGGTCCGAACCCTGCTCTGCCACATAGGCCGACTCCAGGCCGACATCTGCGGCCGCTTCATCCACCTGGGCCTTTAGAGAGCTGAGTAGATCACGGCCACGCTGATTAGCGTTGGCACCTAGGATAATCGGCTCCTCGCTGCTTTGAGCGCTCAAACCGTCATTGCCTAACGCCTTATTCCTGGCAACGCTTTGTATCTCGGCCGGCTGGCGCCTTGGCTGAGGCACGACAGTCGCGGGGGTGCTCGCCTTAGCCTGGAGAATGGGGCGTTCCACCGGCACGGGCAGTGCGACCTTGCCCGCCAGCTTGATACCAGTCCCATTGCTGGCATCATTGCCCGACTGAGGACTCTGGCTTACAAGCGGCTGAGTAGTCTCTGATTTGACGGCCTTTGCTTCTATGGCCTTTGCTTCTATGGCCTTTGCTTCTATGGCCTTTGCTTCTATGGCCTTTGCTTCTATGGCCTTTGCTTCGATGACCTTTGGCTGAACAGCCTTGGATTGAACTGCCTGAGCTTGCCCAGCAGATAAAGACTCAGCCTGCCGTTGATTGGCGAGAGAGCCCTGACCACTCAGCACCCAGGCAAGGGCGATTGCCCCGCCAAGACCCGTGCCCACCAGCCCCAACTTGACCACCAAAGGCCATTTGGGCTGCATCGCCTCATATTGGGCCCTAGGCGTGATCACAGGGTCTAGCTGCTGATCTTGCTGTTTTGCACGGGTCACCGCATCGAGAAGGATTGACATCAGTAACGCCCCTCGCCTTGCAGTCTCCCCTGTAGTCCCTCTTGCAATCTTGGCCCCTTATCGCTGAGATAGAGGTTGAGTTGCACTAAGGTCTGGCTACCGGCGATGGCATCGGCGCGCAGGCCATGCTGACGCTGGAAGTCCATCAAGGACTGCTCGAGTTCGGCGTCGAAATATTGCACCAGGCGGGCAGGCTTGTTCTGGATCTGCGCCAGGGCATTCTCCAGCCACTGGATCTGCGCCTGTGCCGAGCCTCGGCCTATCTCCTTAGGCTGATAGCTTGGCGCCTGCCATAGGAGCTCGAAGGTGCCGGCAAAGTGACGGGTAAACCAGTCTCTGTCGACCCAAAGCTGTTGCTCCGCCAGTTGCAGCAACAGCTGCTCACCTTGGCGAGACACGACTGTGCCATAGAAAGGCTCGCCGCGCGCATCCTGCAGATAGACCACGGCCGGATAGTTGAGACGCACCAGCGAGTGCCAGTTGCCCTGCTGCTGGAAGCAATCTAGTCCCTGCTGCTTGGCCGACTGACAGGCCGTCAGGCCGACATAGGGTGCCTTGTCCCACAGACCCAGTATGCTGGCATAGGCGGTATCTATGTTACGGCTCTGGGCAATCGCCTGACGCAATATCTGCTGATCGGCTCTCAGGCTGGCATAGGTCTCTTCGGCTTGCTGACGACTTGTCTGACTAGCAGGTCGCTGACTGACTTGTGTCTGGGCGGCTTGTGTCTGCGTCTCCGGTGTGAAACTGCTTTGGCTCTGTTCGGCTTGCTGCGTACTCGTCCCCGCGGGTTCACTGGCCTGTACTATGCCACCTTGCCCCTGCAGATTAAAGAAGTAGAAGGCACCGGCAAAAGTCGCCAGAATAAGCGTTGCGGCGGTTGCCGGCCAAAGCAGTTTGCGCTGCTTGATCTCTTCCCCCAGGACTTCGCTGGCAGCGGTTCTCACCATGTTGGCATCGATAGGCACCTTAGACTGGGCATAACCCGCCATCAGGGCCCGCTCACACAATAGGTTAATCAGGCGCGGGATGCCGCCGCTGTATTGGTGTAGCACCTTGATGGCACTGCGATGAAACAGCGGCTCGTGACGGCCTGCCACCTGCAGCCTGTGCTGCACATAGAGGGCAATCTCCTGCTGCGTGAGGGGCAGCAGGTGATAACGAGCGGTGATGCGCTGGGCCAGCTGTCTTAGTTCCTGACGCTTAAGCAGCTGTTGCAGCTCGGGCTGACCGATAAGGATCACCTGCAACAACTTCTTGGTATCTGTCTCTAGGTTGGTCAATAACCTGAGCTGTTCCAGTACCTCGGCGCGAAGATGCTGCGCCTCGTCGATGATAAGGACGGTATTGCGCCCCTTCTCATGGTTGGCCAGCAAAAACTGACTCAGCTGATCCGTAAGCTGTTTCAGGGTAGGCGACTCACCATAGTGTACGCCCAGCTCGTCACACAGGGTGGCAAGCAGCTCGAGTTCGGTCAGCGAGGGGTTGAGGATGAAGGCGGTATCGGTATTCTCGGGCAGCTGGTTGAGCAGGCAACGTGACACTGTGGTCTTCCCCGTGCCCACCTCGCCGGTTAACAAGACAAAACCACCGGTTTCACCCAATCCATAGGTTAAATGTGCCAACGCCTCTCTATGTCTGTCGCTCAAGAACAGATAATGAGGGTTGGGTGCGATCGAAAACGGGTTATCGCTTAGTCCGTAAAACGCCTTGTACATGCCGCCTCAGTCCCAAAATAATAATGACGATTCAAATTAATCCCTAGGGGAGACGTTGTCAAAAGTTCCCCCCAATTAATTGCGCCACAGCCGCGCCTAAAGCCAGCTATCAGAACGGCGAAAGGATGCGGCCCGACGACTTGCCATGATAAGCTTAGGCCAAATATAAAGTTATCCCTTGGTGAGACGTGAAGATCTATTTAGTTGGCGGCGCCGTCCGCGACCAGTTACTCAATATTCCCATAAAAGATCGTGACTACATGGTGGTGGGCGCCACGGCCCAAGAGATGCTCGACAAGGGTTATAGACAGGTCGGCAAAGATTTCCCCGTGTTTCTCCACCCTAAGACGCAACAAGAGTATGCCCTGGCGCGCACCGAGCGCAAAACGGGTAAAGGCTATGGCGGCTTTAGCGTCTATGCTGCGCCGGATGTCACCCTGGAGGAGGACCTGCTGCGGCGCGATCTCACCATCAACGCCATTGCCCAGAATGAACAGGGGCAGATCTTCGACCCCTATGGCGGCAAAGAGGATATCGAGCGGCGCCTGCTCAGGCATGTGTCCGACGCCTTCATAGAAGATCCGCTGCGGGTGCTCAGAGTCGCCCGTTTCGCCGCCCGTTTTCAGCCACTGGGATTCAGGGTCGCCCCGGAAACCATGGCGTTGATGCAAAAAATTGCCGCAAGCGGCGAGCTAGAGGCGCTAACGCCAGAGCGCGTGTTTCAGGAACTGGATAAGGCCCTGGCCACCAAGGCGCCGCAGGTGTTCTTCGAGGTGCTCAAAGAAGCCGGCGGATTAGCCATACTGTTTCCCGAGATCGAGGCGCTGTTTGGCATCCCCCAACCCGAGCAGTATCACCCAGAGATAGATACCGGCATACATACGCTCATGGTATTAGAACAGGCGGCCAGACTCAGCCTGGATAAACAGGTACGATTTGCGGCCTTGGTACACGACCTGGGTAAGGCACTGTCTCCCAAGGAGCACCTGCCTAAGCATCACGGCCATGGTCAAAAGGGCCTGCCGCTGATCCGCGCCCTGTGCGAGCGTTTTCGTGTCCCCAACGACTATCGGGATCTGGCACTCCTGGTGAGTGACCAACATCAGAATATCCATAACGCCTTCGAGCTGAGGCCCGAGACCTTAGTCAAGTTGTTCGACAAGGCCGATCTCTGGCGTAAGCCCGAAAGGCTGCCGCAGCTGCTGCTCGCCTGTGAAGCCGACAGCAAGGGACGAACGGGTTTAGAGGACAGTCCCTACCCCCAAGGGGCCTATGTGCAGCACTGTTTTGAACTGGCGCGCGACGTCGAGATAAAACCTATCATAGAGGCGGGTTTTAAGGGCGCCGAGATCAAGGCACAGTTACAGAAGCTAAGGGTCGATGCCATCGCCCAGTACAAGGGAAAAACCGCCTTAAATGCAAAGCCATAGCTAAGTGTTCGTTAAGTTTTAGTGATCATAAGCCAAAATTTGAGCAAAAACCCTCGACAGGCTTGATTTTGCACAATCATGAGATATTGTATTACGACCTTAGGGTGAAAATTCATAGCAATATAAATTGGCTATGACATAATTAACCAGTTGCAGTTGTACTTTTCGGCTGCTCCATTTCAATCCAACTTATTTAAAGGGATTTCCCAATGAACAAAAAAGTACTGATGATTGCTGGCGTAGCAATGACTGCCCTTCTTGGTGGTTGCGCAAACACTACTGCTCTAGAAGAAAGCGTTGCTAACCTAGGCAACAAAGTTGACCAGTTATCTGCTGAAGTTAGCTCTCTGAAGTCTGAGCAAGGTGCTCTTGCTGCTGACGTTAAAGATGCAAAAGCTGCTGCGATGGACGCACAAGCTGAAGCTAAGCGTGCTAACGACCGCATCGACAACATCGCTTCTTCTTACAAGAAGTAATGTGTCTGTATCGGCAACACACCTGTGTTGCCGATATATTTTCCCCTCGCTTTACCTCAAACTCGTTTCCCCAAGACTTAATATCTCCCCACGCTCCTAAGCCCCAGTTTTTCTAACTCATTTAAGCTAATCCTTTGAGCTAGTCATATAGCTTGCCTTATGAGACTGTCTTTTAAACAAACCGCTTAAGCATTCAGGCCTGCCCGCACCTCTTATTCCTTGAACTACACTCGCTGACACTCGCGCCACGCTAGCCTTAGAAAAAACCCCATAAAAAAGGCGCCCAATGGACGCCTTGATAATTGAGTATGAGTCGCTCAAAGCAAACCTATAAGAAGCTAAGCCTATAAAGCCTAGGGGGTTACCTCTAAGTCCTGAGACGCCGTCAGCGGTGGATGAGAGATCACCATAGGGATACCGTTCTGCGTCAGCAGGGCATCGTTTGCCCTAGTGTTATCGACGCTTTCCTGACTGATAAACTTCACTACCTTGCTGCTCAGGCTAATCACCTTCTCACGCGGCTGATCTTCCGTCTTTGACAGCGGCGAGTGCACCTCGATGATCTGACGACCATCTGGCTCCGAGGCGATCTTCACCGTTTGATTGATCACCCTTACGCTATCACCATATTTGGCCTGGTGGAATAGCCACTCGATATCATCGGGATTAAGCCTGATACAACCGGCACTGACTCGCATGCCGATACCGAAATCCTTGTTGGTACCATGGATCAGGTAGCTGCCGTCGCCATAGGAGAGCTGCATGGCATACTTACCCAATGGGTTATCAGGGCCGGCGGGTACCACAGGAGGCAATACCTCGCCGCGCTCACGCAGATGCTCGGCGCGCAGGCTCGCCGGCGGCGTCCAGCTCGGATTAGGAATACGCGCCTTGATCTTGGTGGTCATCTCTGGGGTTTCACGACCGATACGACCAATGCCCACAGGAAAGACATGCACCTCACGGCCATTCTTAGGGAAATAGTAGAGACGCAGCTCTGGCAGGTTGATCACTATGCCCTTGCGGGGCACGTCTGGCAGCAACATCTGGGTGGGGATCACCAACTCGGTGCCGGGCGTCGGCAGGAAAGGATCCACCCCGGGGTTAGTTTCCATCAACTCCAAGATACCGATATTGTATTTATCGGCGATGGTTTTGAAGTAGTCCCCCTTCTGGACCACATGGGTTTGCAACTCGCCGACGAGGCGACCGCCATTGGCTGGCAGGGAGTAGACATTGGCAAGTAACTGCAATGGCGCGAGACTCAAGATGAGCAACAGCAATTTACGCATCATCGAAACGGATTTCCAAAAATCGAGTTAAAGGTTTGGCTCAAAGGGTAACCCGAGCCGCCGGGATTTTCTAGTGGTGAATAATTGTACTTTCACCTAAGCATCTTTCGTCGCTAAGGTGAGATAGAGATCGATCTCAAGCGATTCAAAATTCTGCTGGGCGATCTGACGCTTTATCTTGTCATTGGCTCGCCAGGCAAAGGGAGTCATCTCCAGCAGGGTCAGCGCCTGCTCGCCGCTAAGTGCCAGGGAGTAGCTAATACGTTCGCTCGCCACCAGGCTTACCCCTTTAGGCTGCTGTGGCTCACCGCCCTTCTCGGTCAGGTTTGGATAGATAAACTCTCTTATCTGCCACAGATGACGCGGACCCGGCGATAACCACACAAATGTGCCGCCAGGCTTAAGCACCCGCAGGGGCTCCTTGCCTTTGAGCGGCTTGTCGAACAGGCTCACCAAATCGAAACAATCATCCGCGAAGGGCAAGGTCTTGAGCTGGCTCTGGATCAGGCAGGCTTCAGGCTGCTGCTCCTTCGCCGCCACGAACAGGCTGTTATCCGCCTCGGCGACACCAGTCTGCTCAACAGCCAGGCCTAATGCCTTAAACACGCCATTGAGGGAGCGCAGGTAATAGCCTTCACCGCTGTCGATATCCAGATGCGACAGCCTAGCATCGCTTGGCAATAGCTCGCCTAGCTGACGCTGCAGCGCCTCGATAACGGGCGTGAAGATCCCCGATTCCAACAAGAAATGTTTGGCGCGCATCAGCTGGCGCGAATCGATATGGGGCTTCTTCGGTTGGCTGAACACCCAGTAACCCTGTGCCCCCTTATCGAAATGGTGTTTATTGGCGCAGTGCAGACCCTGAGAGTCTTGATGCACATTCATCGGCGCCTGGCAGAGGGGACACAAGTAATGACTCTTCATAGGACTCTCTTAAGTAAGATTGACTTATCGATCATCAGGCAAAAATCACCACACACAGGATAGCCCCCAAGGCGAGACGATAGATAACAAACGGCGTCATCCCCATGCGACTGATGATCTTCAAGAAGTAATGAATACAGAGATAGGCGGCAACGAACGACAGCCCAGTACCCAGTACCAGCGCCTGATAATCGATCGCCTCCTGGCTGGATAGCAAGTCTTTCACCACTAAGAGCGCGGCGCCCAGACTCACAGGTACAGACATCAGGAAAGAGAATCGCGCCGCCGCCTCGCGGCTTAGACCCAGCGCCAACGCCGCGGTAATGGTCGCGCCCGAACGTGAGGTGCCGGGAATCAGCGCCATCGCCTGAGCAAAACCGATCAGCAGGGCCTTCTTCCAGCCTACCTGAAACTCGCTAAAGCCTTCGCGGTTTAGCTTATCCGCCCACCAGAGCAATAGACCGAAGACGATGGTTGTGGTGGCGATCACCTCGATGTTTCTCAGATGGGTCGAGATAAAGTCTTTGGCGGTAAAGCCAAAGATCACCGCTGGAATGGTCGCCAGGATGATCCACCAGGCCAGCTTGCTCTCTTGGGTCTGCTTACGCGACACCAGGCTGCCGGTCCAGGCGGTAAACATGGAGAAGAGCTCGCGGCGAAAATAGATCACCACGGCAAGCAGCGAACCCGTATTCACCGCCACATCGAAGGTCAGCCCCTGATCCTGCCAGTCGAGCAACTGAGCGGGTAAGATGAGATGCGCGGAGCTTGAGATAGGTAAAAACTCAGTCAGGCCTTGGATCAGGGCCAACACAATTACCTGAAAAATATCCATGATTATCCTTTAAGATTTGGGTCGGGTAAGAAAAATTAATAAGACCATTGAAATTCGACAGGCCACAGCTTCTGCTGCGACTTATTATAATTGTCCCACAGGGTCTGGTAGGAAAGCTGCGCCACCGGGTGTACCCGCTCGGGGGCGATCTCCGCCAGCGGCCAGAGCACGAAGGCGTTGGTGGTGATCTCGGCGCGCGGCAGCGGGATTGGGGAGTCTGTGACCAGGTCGTCGTAGAGCAGCAGATCCAGATCCAGCGTGCGGGGACTAAACTTCTTGGCTCCCGGCAAACGACCATTGTCTGACTCTATCTGCTTGAACAAGGCCACCACCTCGGCGATGCCTAACTCGGTATCGGCGGCAACCACCATGTTAAGAAAATTGCTGCCGTCAAAACCAACCGCCTCACTCTCAAACACACTGGATAGACACAGGTTATCGAAATGCGCACTTAAGGCCTTGAGGGCGGCATTGAAGTAGCCCTCTGGGTGAATATTACTGCCAATGCTGATGAAGATGCGTGCCATAAGGTTACAGATGACCTCGCTCAATCTCGACACCCACCGCCTGGGCACTGGGGACGGCGCCGGGCTTCATCACCCTAACCTTCACCCAAGGCACATTAAATTCATCCATCACGCAATCGGCACACATCTGCGCCACTGTCTCGATAAGTTCTATCGGCTTCTCGGTGATCAGGGCCGTGAGCCGGTTAGAGACGGTTTCGTAACACAGGGCTTGTTGGTAGTCGTCATTGGCTGCCGCCAGGCTGTTGTCCCAGGCCATCTCAAGATCGATCAACAGGTTTTGATGGATCTGCTTTTCCCACTCATAAATACCGATCACGGTTTCGACTTTGAGCTGTGAAATAAGTACCTTGTCCATGATGCCTCCCGATAGGCAAAAAATTAGGTAATAAAAGAGGTCTAATAAGCTACAACGACCAATATGGTTATAATGCCTCGGATCACACAGATAATCTGTGATTACCCCTTTCGTGCAGCCGAAAACCCAAGTAGGATAAGCGACTGTAATGACAACGAATCAGGGATTAGAAAACGGATGCCAAATCGCCCGTTATCATTACATGCCCAATCAACCAGTGCGTAAAATACAAGGTTTAATCAGCCGCCTCAATAACTAGGGCGGGATGATACCTTAAGAAGGATAAGGAAACCAATTTGAGCTTAACGCTGCTGACTCTAGCGATGATATTGACCGCTTACCTTGCGGGTTCGATATCTAGTGCCGTGCTAGTTTGTCGACTCAGAGGATTACCGGATCCTCGTAGCCAAGGCTCAGGCAACCCAGGGGCAACCAATGTGCTGCGCATAGGTGGTGCCAGTGCCGCCGCCATGGTGTTGCTGTTCGACATGCTGAAGGGCGCGGTACCCGCCTATGTCGCCTTCCGTCTCGGCGTCGACGCCGTCTCATTGGGGGTGATTGCCATCGCCGCCTGTCTGGGCCATATTTTCCCAATCTTCTTTAAGTTTAAGGGCGGCAAGGGTGTCGCTACCGCCTTTGGCGCGATGGCGCCTATCGGGGCCGACCTGTCACTGGCGCTGATCGCTACCTGGATTGTTATGGTGTTGATTTGTCGCTACTCGTCACTCGCTGCCATAGTCACTGCCCTACTCGCCCCGGCCTATACCTGGTATTTCGACGAGCGCTTTACCGTGCCGGTGGCCATGCTCTCCTTGCTGATCATCATACGTCACAAGGAAAACATCCATCGCCTGCTCAAGGGCGAAGAGTCTAAGGTCTCACGCAAGAAGCGCACCGACGGCAACTAAGCGGCAGAACGCCTCCCCCTTGGTCCCCTTGTTCCGCTTCGACCTCCCCCGGAGCATGCCACTCGCTCAATCAAACCTCACAGACGCCAAGCAAGCGCGCAATAAAAAGCCCTTCTCTCGAAGGGCTTTAAGGCAAGAATAAAGCGTTATACCAATCACAGTAAACATGTGATCAGCAATAGCGCAGGAAAAACGCTTGAGAACAAAGCAGGATTTTTAGATAAGTAGTTATTCTACAATTAAAAATACTAATACAGTTATCGAGCGTTTTAACAAGCTAGAATGATCAATTGTTTATTACGATTGGTATTAGATTACACCGGCGGAAGCGAGTCCAGCGGCCAACGTGGCATTCCCTTAACGGAAAGCGGCTCAAGCTGATCGGCCTTGAGTCGCTGCATGCCGGCATAGGCGATCATAGCGCCGTTATCGGTACAGAACTCTCCTCTCGGATAATAGACTCTACCGCCGAGTCCCTGCATCATCTCCGCCAGACTCTCACGCAGACGGCTGTTGGCACTCACACCGCCGGCGATCACCAAGCGATTATAGCCGGTCTGCTTCAGGGCGCGTTTACACTTGATGGCCAAGGTATCGACTACGGCCTCTTCGAAGGCGCGAGCAATGTTGGCACGGGTCTGCTCATCATCTGGTTCATCGGCGATGGTGTTGGCGGCAAAGGTCTTCAGGCCGGAGAAGCTAAAGTCGAGGCCTGGGCGATCCGTCATCGGACGCGGAAAGCGGTAGCAATTTGGCTCGCCTTGGGCGGCCAGCTTGGCCAGTCTTGGGCCACCTGGATAATCCAGCCCCATCAACTTAGCCGTCTTGTCGAAGGCCTCACCGGCGGCATCATCCACAGATTCACCCAGCACCTGATAACGACCTATGCCTTCTACTGCCACCATCATAGAGTGGCCGCCAGAGACCAGTAGCGCCAGGAAGGGGAATTCGGGCACATCCTCTTCCAACATGGGCGCCAGCAGATGGCCTTCCATATGATGTACGCCCACGGCAGGTTTACCCCAAGCAAAAGCCAGCGAGCGCCCCACACAGGCGCCCACTAAGAGCGCGCCCACCAAACCAGGGCCCTTGGTATAGGCGATGGCGTCGATATCATCCTGGGGCGAATCAGCCTCTTTTAGGGCCTGCCTGATGAGCGGGATGATCTTACGCACATGGTCGCGCGATGCGAGCTCAGGCACTACGCCGCCGTAGTCGGCGTGCAGTTTCACTTGACTGTAAAGTGCATGAGATAACAGGCCTTTTTCGTCATCATAGACGGCGATACCTGTCTCATCACAAGATGTCTCTATACCTAAAACTCGCATTTTTCCTCATCAAGCTAAATAAAGTGGCGGCCAATTTTACCTGCTTGCCCGCGGAAATACCAATGGATTGCACGCCCCTGTCGATTCACCCACTTATAAAGGCCAAGCCCAGATGCCATGGGGCATGCACTAGGCGCCTTCACCTGGTCGGTCATGATAGGGATACAAGGAAATGCTAAACTTAAAGATGTTGCTCCGATAAAGGATCCCGAAAGGATCGCCATAAGGGGTTTACAAAAGGTCGACAGTCGGTATAGAATTCCGCACCATTTTTAAATTAACTTGGGTTAAGAAATTAACTCAATACAAACTACACCTAAGGGGTGATGGCGTATGCCAATTATTAAAGTACGTGAGAATGAACCATTTGACGTAGCTCTACGTCGTTTCAAGCGCTCTTGTGAAAAAGCTGGTATCTTAGCCGACGTTCGTGCTCGTGAATTCTACGAGAAGCCAACTACTGCACGTAAGCGCGCTAAAGCTGCTGCAGTTAAGCGTCTTGCTAAGAAGCTTTCTCGCGAAAACGCGCGTCGCGTACGTTTATACTAATCTCTTATGAGCCTAGTTGATCAGCTAAAAGACCAGATGAAGGAAGCCATGCGCGCCAAAGATAAGGTGCGTCTGGGAACAATTCGTATGGCACTGGCTGCCATCAAGCAGATCGAGGTGGATAACCGCGAAACGCTAAATGATGATCAAGCCATAGCTGTCTTAACCAAAATGGTTAAACAACGTCGCGACTCTATCGCTCAATATGAAGCGGCGGGTCGCAACGAACTAGCAGAAGCAGAAGCCGGAGAGATTCGAGTCCTCGAGACTTTCCTGCCTAAGCCTCTTTCTGAAGAAGAGGTTGCCGAGCTAGTCGATGCTACTATCCAAGCGGTAGGTGCATCATCCATGGCGGATATGGGCAAAGTAATGGGAGCATTGAAACCTAAGGTACAAGGGCGAGCCGACATGGCGTCAATTGGCGCTCTGATCAAGGCAAAACTCAAGTAACCTTAAGTTCGATGTATGAATGAGCCGTGCCTACGCACGGCTTGTTTGTTTCTACTCTTTCGGTTTAATTTCGCGAAAAGGCGGCATTTATACAGCAATGGCGATACCTCGTGAGTTTATTAATGAGCTTGTAGCTCGCACCGATATTGTCGATCTCATCGACGCCAAGGTCCCCCTGAAGAAGGCGGGCAAAAATCACTCTGCCTGTTGTCCCTTCCATAGCGAAAAGTCTCCCTCCTTTACCGTCAGCAGAGACAAACAGTTTTATCACTGCTTCGGCTGTGGCGCCCACGGCAATGCCATCGATTTCGTCATGGAGTATGACAGACTAGACTTTGTAGATGCCATCGAAGAACTCGCCGGCCGCTTAGGTCTGGAAGTGCCCAGAGAACAAGGCACGGGCAAACGCCGCGACGAGGGGCTAAGCCGTGACCTCTATCAGTTGATGGAAGAGGCTAGCCGCTACTTTCAGAACCAACTGAAACAGCACACGGACAAGCAGAAGGTGATCGACTATCTCGCCCACCGAGGACTGTCCGATGAGGTGATCGAACACTTCAACATCGGCTTTGCGCCCGATGGCTGGAATGGTCTGCTGGGACGTTATCGCCAAAACCAAGATGCCCAGGACAAGTTACTCACCGCGGGCATGGTGATCGAGAACGACAGCGGCAAGCGTTACGACAGGTTTCGCGACCGCCTCATGTTCCCTATCCGCGATCGTCGCGGCCGGGTCATTGGCTTTGGCGGTAGAGTCTTGGGTGACGGTACACCGAAATACTTGAATTCGCCGGAAACGCCCATATTTCATAAGGGCTATGAACTCTACGGCCTGTATGAACTCAAACAGAGACACAGGGATCCCAATCAGATCCTGATTGTCGAAGGCTATATGGACGTGGTGGCCCTGGCTCAGTTTGGCGTCGACTATGCCGTCGCCTCCCTAGGCACCTCGACCACGGCAGATCAGTTCCAGCTATTGCTGCGCAGCGCCAAAGAGGTGGTCTGCTGTTACGACGGCGACAAGGCGGGCAACGAGGCGGCCTGGCGGGCGCTGGAAACTGCCCTGCCCCTGCTCAAGCCAGGCGATCAGGTAAAGTTTATGTTCTTGCCCCAGGGGGAAGATCCCGACTCTCTGGTGCGTCAGATAGGCAAACCGGCCTTCGAGCAACTGATTGCCGAGGCCAAGCTACTACCGGAATTTCTGTTCGATACCTTAGCCAACCGCTACGGCACGGACAAAGGCACCCTGGCTAAACAAGCCATGGGCCTGATAGAGAAAGTACAAGACACTGTTCTGCAGAGCCTATTGCTGGAGAATCTGGCCTACAAGCTCGGCATGAACAGTGCAGAAGAATTGCAGCGTAAACTCGGCTTTAAACGCATTGACGCAAATAAGCCTCTGCAAAACAAAGCGCTTAAGGGACGCGGTACCCCATTGCGATTGGCCATCGCCCTGTTGGTACAGCATCCGCACCTTGGCAATAACCTGCCGGTGCAGCCTGCGCTAAAACATATCAAGATGGCTGGCATAGATTTGCTCAGCCTCTTACTCGACAGAACTCGCGCCGAGAAGGTTAACAGCGCACAACTACTTGAACAGTTCAGGGGTGATCAACAATTAGACACCCTGAAGAAATTAGCCCAATGGGAGCATCAAGTGGCGGATGAAAACCTTCAGCAAGAGTTCAAAAAAGCCCTGATTTGGTTGAACAATCAATATATTGAGCAACGTTATCAGGAATTGAGCTTAAAACAGCACCATACTAAAGAAGAGCGGATGCAACTTAAAAAGCTCATTGCAGTAATCCAAGGGCAAGCTTAGAGCAAAATTTGTCTCATAAAGTAAACACTTGGACTAGCACAGCACAGTGCACACGGCTATAATTGACGATTTGCGCGGCACACATTGCCCGTCGTTGTAACAGTTACCCAACTTGGATGATATCTATGGAGCAGACTCCGCAGTCGCAACTCAAATTGTTGCTTGCCAAAGGTAAAGAGCAAGGTTATTTAACCTATGCAGAAGTGAATGATCACTTGCCTGCAGATATGGTCGATTCTGATCAGATCGAAGATATTATCCAGATGATTAATGACATGGGTATTCGCGTCTATGAGCAGGCGCCGGATGCCGATGAGATCATGATGTCTGAAGACAGCACCGATGAAGATGCTGCCGAAGAAGCTGCCGCAGCACTGGCTACGGTTGAAGCTGAACTGGGTCGTACCACAGATCCCGTGCGTATGTACATGCGCGAGATGGGTACGGTAGAACTTCTGACCCGCGAAGGCGAAATCGTTATCGCCAAGCGTATCGAAGAAGGGATCAACACGGTTCAGGCGTCTGTAGCCGAATACCCTCAAGCGATCGCCATGATCCTTGAGCAGTACGACCGCTACGAAGCTGAAGAAGTCAGACTATCGGACATTATCTCTGGATTTGTTGACCCCAATGCCGAAGACGTGGCGCCAACGGCGACTCACATCGGCTCTGAATTGTCAGACGACGATCTCGACGATGAAGATGATGAGGGCGATGACGAAGATGATGACGGCGATGAAGACGATTCGCCAAAAGGCCCAGATCCGGAAGAAGCGCGCGAGCGTTTCACACAGCTGCGTGAAGCACATGAAAAAGCCTTAAAGATCATCGAGATTAAGGGTCGTGAACACCCTGAATCGACAGCTGCCCTGTTCGAAATTGGCGAGATCTTCAAAGAGTTCCGTCTGGTACCTAAGCAGTTCGACCGTCTGGTGAAGAACATGCGTGAAATGATGGACAAGGTGCGTATTCAAGAGCGCCTCATCATGAAGCTGTGTGTCGAGCAGGCCAAGATGCCGAAGAAGAACTTCGTTAAGGTCTACACCTCTAACGAAAGCAGCATCGAATGGTTCAACGAAGAGATTGCCGCCAAGAAACCTTATGCCGAAGGGCTGGAGATGGTTGCCGAAGACGTGCAACGCTGCCGTGCCAAGCTCGATGCCATCGAGAATGAAACCGGCCTGGCCATTGCCGCCATCAAGGATATCAACCGTCGCATGTCTATCGGTGAAGCCAAGGCTCGCCGCGCCAAGAAAGAGATGGTTGAGGCTAACCTGCGTCTGGTAATTTCTATCGCCAAGAAATACACCAACCGTGGCCTACAGTTCCTGGATCTGATCCAGGAAGGTAACATCGGCCTGATGAAGGCGGTGGACAAGTTTGAATACCGTCGTGGTTACAAGTTCTCGACCTATGCGACCTGGTGGATCCGTCAGGCGATCACACGTTCGATTGCCGACCAGGCGAGAACCATCCGTATCCCGGTACATATGATTGAGACCATCAACAAACTCAACCGTATCAGCCGTCAGATGCTACAAGAGATGGGACGCGAGCCGTCACCGGAAGAGTTGGCCGAGCGCATGTTGATGCCGGAAGACAAGATCCGTAAGGTACTCAAGATTGCCAAAGAGCCTATCTCAATGGAAACCCCTATCGGCGATGATGAAGATTCGCATTTAGGTGATTTCATCGAGGATACGACCCTCGAGTTGCCATTAGACAGCGCGACCGGCGAGAGCCTGAAGAACGCCACTCACGAAGTACTTGCTGGCCTGACTGCACGTGAAGCCAAGGTACTGCGTATGCGTTTCGGTATCGATATGAACACAGACCACACCCTAGAGGAAGTGGGCAAGCAGTTTGACGTAACTCGTGAGCGTATCCGTCAGATCGAAGCCAAGGCACTGCGTAAGCTACGTCACCCGTCTCGCTCAGAGATCTTGAAATCTTTCCTGGATGAATAGACTCGCTAAAAGCAGCTAAGACAGACAGCTAAAACAGAGCCGAAAAGCCAGCCATAGTGCTGGCTTTTCTATTTTAGTCTCCGCCTAACAAGCCGATTGCACAACAGATAAGCAGTTGAATTCAAAGTTCAGAATTCTTGCCAAATCGGTGGTGACAAGCGCTTTTAAACCTCGTATACTTCTTTGCGCTTTCGATAGTGACGACTATCTTAAGTCGGCCCCTTAGCTCAGTTGGTTAGAGCACACGACTCATAATCGTTAGGTCCACAGTTCAAGTCTGTGAGGGGCCACCAATTTAAAACAAAAAAGCCTGCACCCTGTGCAGGCTTTTTTGTTATCCGTATCGCCTCATTCTAAGGCTTACCGCGCCCAAGACTAACTCGGCACCTTGCCTCTGGCCTCCTGCTGCAACATAAAGCGCAACAGATCCGACTGACGTTTCAGCTGCATCTGGTTTTTCACCCTCGCCTGGGCGATCACCGCATTGAGCGGTTTATGGATAAAATCTAACGCTCCCAACTCAAAGCCACTCACCTGCTGCTCCTCGTCATGATGTGCCGAGACAAAGATCACTGCTATATCCTGAGTATTCGGCTGAGATTTCAGTTGCCGGCAGACCTCAAAACCCGACATACCCGGCATCTCGATATCGAGCAACAACAGATCCGGCTTAAAGCTATCGCACAAGGCGAGAGCCTCCTGGCCACTCAGGGCCGAGGCGATATCATACTCCTTACTCAATAGCTGCCTGAGAATGATGATATTGACCTGCATATCATCGACGATCAGTATTCTCCCCTTACGAGAAAAAACTAATGGAGACAATTCGTTATTCTGTTCCATTAACTACCTATCGACCTTTAATCGTTAAAATTTGTTCGTTAAGTTTGGGCAGAGGCATTTTGTACCTCATCCTGGTTTTCGAGCGTCTCCTGCAGGCGCTCCATCAACTTCTCATAGCAAGGCTTAATCACCCCGAAGAGTAGATTCAACTTGTCACAGTTTTTCATCTTAGCCTCCATTTCCAGGCTCAAAAACTGCTCCTGCAATTGTATGGCGCCTAGGCTACTGGAGAGCCCTTTAAGCCCATGGCTAAGCTGGCGCACCTTCTCAAAATCCTCGGCAGCAATCGCATCTTCAAGCTCCCTGAGTTGTCCAGGCGTCGTCTCGTGATACATCTGACAGATCTCGGCAAACAAAACCTCATTGTCCATCAGCCGACTCAGAGCCAGCTTGCGATTCCAGACATAATCTTCATCGTTAACCTGGATCTCCTCATGGGGCTGGGATTCTAGCTGGATTTTCTGATCGGCTTTCTCACAGACCGACACTAACCAGTCGACCACCTTCTCCTGCAGACGCTCAGCCAGGATAGGCTTGGTGATATAGTCATTCATGCCCGCCTCGATACACTTATCACGCTCGCCCATCAAGGCGCTAGCCGTCATGGCAATAATAGGGGTATCGACAAACACCTCTCCCGCCTCCCCAGCGCGGATCGCCCGAGTACAATCATAGCCATTGAGTATCGGCATCTGACAATCCATCAGGATAACCTGTACCGTCAATCCCTCTTGCTCGCATTCCCGTAGCCTGGTTAGTGCCTCCTGCCCATTGGTGGCTCTGACAAACTCCAACGACAGTTCCGACAAGATGCCCTGAGCAACCTCTATGTTGATCTCGTTATCATCGACCACCAGCACACGTGCCCCTTTGACACAGTGAGCCACCTCGTCGTTAATCGCCAGTGCACGTTTACTCTTGCTCGATTCAACACCTGTGCTAGTTTTCTGGGCGCCGAACTTGTGCATAAACTCGGAAAACAGCAGCGGGTTGTTCAAATATTCAAGCTCGATATTCTGCAGGGATTTATTACCATCGGCACTCTTTTGAAAAGCCAGTACTCTAGGCAAGCGTTTATGGGTTGCCGCCAGCGTCGGCCAGAGGCTATCGAGATCCGTAAGCAGTGAGTGACGCTGCTCGACAATCAACACATGAGGAAGCACCTCTGGTACAGGGGCATCCTGATTGAGCCAGTCACGAATAGGCGCGCCAGGCAGCAACTTGCCACCTAGGCGCGCGATTGCCCCCTCGACACAGGCCTGCTGCGCCTCGTTGACCAGCAAGACACTACAGGTCATCTCATGGAGCAGCGCTTCGGGCGCCATCAACTTAAACTGGCCCTGGTGCAACACCATGGTGAAGGTGAAGCTGCTCCCCTGCTCCTGATGCGATTCAAAACTCATCTTGCCGTTGAGTAGCTCACTGAGTTCCTTACAGATCGAAAGCCCCAAACCTGTGCCACCATATTGCCCCGCTATACTGGAGGTCGCTTGGGAAAAGGCAGTAAAGAGCTTGGCCTGGTTCTCCTCGGCAATGCCTATGCCGGTATCAGACACCTGACAGGTAAACTCGAGCTCTCCCGTCTCTCGCAGACGACTAAAAGCCCTCACCTTGATATATCCCTGCTCGGTAAACTTGATAGCATTGTTCACTAGGTTAGTGAGGATCTGGGTGAGTCGATGGGCGTCGCTCTCTATGCTCTGGCAACGAAGATCGACCACATCGATGACAAACTCGACCCCCTTTTCCTGCGCCTTCACCGCCATACTGCTGCAGACACTCTCAACCAGGTTGAGCGGGCTAAAGGTACTGATGTCCAGATCTAACTTGCCCGCCTCTATCTTAGAGAGATCAAGTACATCATTGATCAGCGCCGAAAGAGCGTTTACGCTCACCTCGGCCATCTCCAGATAACGCTCCTGTCGCTCGCTCAGTGACTCCTTACGAACCAGATTCAGGGTGCCCACGATACCATTTAACGGTGTGCGCATCTCATGGCTGATGTTGGAAATGAAGGTACTCTTCACATAGCTGGCCTTTTGCAGCTCCTGAGTCCTGATGGCCACCTTCTTCTCTAACTCTGTGTTGACCAATTGGATCTTCTTGGCCGCCTGCTTCTCGATGGAGACATCACGCATGATGACGGCTACGCCCAAGGCAAGTTTGTTTTCTCCTAAGATGGGGGAAACCGACACAGAGAGATCCACATTACGCCCCTCGTTCATCGGCAGAAGCGCCTCGAGGTTAAGCGTCTTATTGCCCTGATTAGCCTTGCTCACCAACTCGGCCAGATTGACTTCGGGCAGCAGCGCCAGCTCGTTAATAAAGTGCCCCTTGGCGTAATCGGCGTCATAGCCAAACAGCAACTCGGCGGCGCGGTTCCAATTATTAACCACCCCGCTGGTGTCCACCCCTATGATGGCATCTTTGGAGCCATCTATGATGGCCGCAGATTGCGCCTTTTCCTTGGCAAGCGCCTGACTATTGCGGGCACTGCGTCCCAGGATAATGACCACAAATAGAAACAACCCGCCAATGGCCAACATAAAGGTGTAGACACTTATACGACGTGATACCGCCATCTCCTGCACATATTGCTTGGGGGCCATCAAAGTGGCGGTAAGCCGCCCACTCAGGGCATCGTTCGACAGCGTAATTGTCCGCCTATAGGCATAATAGGGCCTATTATCATGGTAGCTGTCCAGCACCAGCTCAAAATTGCGTTTAAGGGTCTTACTCGCTTGGTAGTGTTTATCCCAAACCAACTCGGGATGTAAGTCCCGGCTAAAGCGCATCTCCTCATTGGGATGGACCAGGAAATAGCCCTCACCGTCGGTCAACACCAGGTCGATAGGGGCTGGCACTAGCCGCTTAAAGGAGGCAAGCAGCTCACCGGCATTGATGTTGACGATCAGCAGGCCAAATCGGCCACCACCGTCATCGAAAATCGGTGTCGCCAGGCGGAGCATGGGGCGGTATGGATAATCTATCTTGCCAAACTCACGGTTCAGGGTGATGGACGAGGTATAGATCTCCCCCTGTTGCAACGCTTTGCTGGCCTGAAAGTAGTCCCGCCCCTGCTTGTTCTGCAAGTTGATCTCTTCAACCACCTGCACCGAGCCACCGCGCCGGTCAACCCGAATCAGCTCCATGCCTTCGTCGCTCAGTATGCGTAGCTGTTCATATTCACTATTGTTCTGCAGAAACGCGACGAAAATGGTTTCGAGACGATGACGCCATTGCTCGTAACGGGTCTCGTCCACGGGATCGATTCCCTGATTGTTTTTCGCCCGCGACAAGCCCGAGATAGGCGGCGTCTCAAACAGAAAACGTAAGTTATTAAAATAAGTGTTGAGTCTATGCTGAGCCTGGTGATTGACCTGCTCGCTTTGAGCCTCAAGATCGACACGCAGACTGTCGACGATATTCTGGTTTAATTGAGACTCGAAACTGGCGACGATGATCAATGCCACCGCCAGCACTAACAATGAGGCGATCAGCAGCAAAGAACGTCCGCCAAAGAGAGAAGATAAGCGTGAAATCTGTCGCACCATGGACTTTAACTCCTTTTAACATCCAACCTCAGTAACACACTGTTATTAAAACAATAATCTTTAAGCATAAGCGACGCACTGCGCAGTACTCTATCGGAAGTTATGGCCATTTCACGGCTGTTACTAACTCAAAAGTTGTAATCAAACGCAATTTCACCGCTTAGCATTAAAAATCCCTAAGCAAACTGATTATAGTCGGCTAAGCTAAATGTAGGCGGCAGATTTGAAAAGGAATTCTTTTATGCTTTTCGGCAACGATGTGGAGGCTCGGCAAAAAATATTAGTTGTCGACGATGAAAGCGCGAATCTACATCTACTGGAACAGTCCCTTACCGATCTGGCCGAGATCATCTGTAGCACAGGCGGCCAGGACGCGCTGGACAAGGCAGAACAACATCAACCCGCCATCATATTGCTGGATATCGAGATGCCACAAATGAATGGCTTCGAGATGTGCAAGCGCCTGAAGAACAATCCTAAGACCTGCAACAGCGCGGTGATCTTCGTCACCGCCCATAGCGAGAGCAGCTTCGAATATAAGTCCCTCAGCTCAGGTGGCATAGACTTCATCCACAAGCCCATAGATCTCACCACCTGCCGCCTGCGCGTCAAGAACCACCTGCTACTCAAGCGTCAGGAGCAGACCATCATAGAGGCACGCCAGGACATGCAGGCCCTGGTCAATCAGATCCCCTCATACATCTCCTATTGGTCCAAGGATCTGCTCAACCGTTTCCATAACGACTACAACGGCAAGTGGTTCGGCACTATCCCCCAGGACGCGCTGGGCAAACCGGCCTCGAGCCTGTTACCCAAGACACTGTATGAGGAGCTATTGACGCGCATCGCTAGCAACAAACTCAAGCATCAATTTGAGATTGCTCTGGAGAATAAGCCAGACAAAATCGAATATGCCCAGGCCCATCTCACCATCAGAAAGCACGAGGGCCGTATCGCAGGCTTGCTGCTGACCCTAACGGATATCACCTCCATCAAGCAGGCCAAGAGCCAGCTGGATATGGAGAATCGCCGCCTGAAAATCATGCTCAATACCATAGGCGACGCTGTCATCGCCACCGATAGTAAGGCTAAGATCACCTTTATGAATCCTATCGCCGAACGCCTTACCGGCTGGGTAAGCCGTGACGCCATCGGCCTGCATATCGAGCAGGTAATGGATCTTTGCGATGCCAAGACCAAATACCGTAGCCCCAACCCGGTCACCATAGCCATCAACGAGAAGCGCAACGTCGCCATGGCGCTCAACTGTCAGCTCACCAGCTTAGATGGCACCATATTTCAGATAGAAGATTCGGCGGCGCCCATTACCGACAGCGAGGGCGAGGTCACTGGTGGCATCATGGTGTTCCATGACTGCAGCGAGTCCGTGGCCATGTCGCTAAAGATGAGCCATCTGGCGAATCATGATCAGCTCACGGATCTCCCTAACCGCATCCTGTTACATGACAGGATCAATCATGCCTGCGCCGTGGCCGACTCCTACGACACAAGCGTCGCCCTAATGTTGATCGACATAGACCACTTCAAATACCTCAACGACTCTTTAGGCCACAGTTATGGGGATCAGGTGATCAAGCAGGTTTCGAAACGATTACAGTCCCTCATCGATCCCATTGCCACCCTGGGGCGCATTGGCGGCGACGAGTTCATCCTGCTGCTCCCCTCTCTGAGCGCCACCAGCCAGGTTGACTCGATCGCCACAGATATCGTGAGAAGCCTCAACACGCCTTTTCGTATCGATGGTCAGGAATATACCCTGTCGGCCAGCGTCGGCATAAGCATCTACCCCTCGGACGCCCTCAGGCCCGAGGAGCTGATGACCCATGTGGATGCCGCCATGTATCGCGCCAAGGACCTGGGCCGCAACCGCTTCTGCTATTTTTCAGAAGATCTGGAGCAGGAACTGGTTAAACGTCACGAACTGGTTACCCTGCTACGCAACGCCATTGATACCGAGGCCATTGAGGTCTACTACCAGCCTAAGGTAGATCTAGAAACCAAACAGATCATCGGCGCCGAGGCCCTCGCCAGGCTTTACGATCCCAACGGCAAGCTGATCTCCCCCCTAGATTTCATCCCCCTTGCCGAAGAGACAGGCCTCATCCATCAACTGGGAGAGATCATCTTAAAGCAGAGCTGCATGGCCGCTAAGGCATGGCAGGATAAAGGCAAGCCTCTGCAGATAGCGGTCAATATCGCCGCCAAGCAGTTTAACAACCCAGACTTTTGTGACTCCGTGGCCAAGGTGCTTGAACTCACTGGGCTCGACAGCAGCTTCCTGGAACTTGAGGTAACAGAAAGCTCCCTCATGTATGATTTCGATGAGGCACTCAATGTACTCAACACCCTCTCCTCACTTGGGCTGAGCATCGCCATCGATGATTTCGGCACCGGCTATTCGAGTCTCAGCTACCTCAAGTTCTTCCCGGTAAATACTTTAAAAATCGATCAGTCTTTCGTGAAGGATATGCTGGGAGATGAACAGAGCCTGGATATCGTCAAGGCGGTGATCCATTTGGGCAAATCCCTCAAGCTCAAACTGATCGCCGAAGGCATAGAAGATGCTGAGCAGCTGCAAAAACTGGTTTCACTGGAGTGTGAACAGGGCCAGGGCTATATGTTCAGCAAGCCACTCCCCCTAACAGAATTTGATCAACGCTTTATTCGCTAACGCTCCTTCCCTCCCCCTTCTTTCCTCTTCCCTTGCCTCTAAGGGGAAATAACGTAACATCCTCAGCGCCTTAACCTGTGTGTAACACTCGTTACTCATTCATGCGATTGAGGCCTAGAGATACCGTCACGAAGGAGAGAGCATGACAACACTACCCAAGGATATCGCCAACCTATCGACTATAAAGAGCAAAGGCAAAGGCGCCATTGTCTTGGTCGCCGGCTTACTTTTCGCCCTTATTCTATTCAGCCAGACCATGTACACGGTTGACGAGGGACATGTGGGCATCATCAAGCGTTTCGGTCAAGCGACAGAGCAGGTCAACCCGGGCCTGCACATCAAGATCCCTTTCGTCGACAAGGTAGAGATCTTAGAGATACGTACTCGCAAGAATGTCGAGAAGCTCAATGCCTCGACCCACGAGCAGATGCCGGTCACCGCCGAGGTGTCGATCAACTGGACCGTCAATCGTGACCAGGCCTTCGATCTGTTCAAAAGCTATGGTGGCCTGAGCCAGTTCGAGTCTCGCATTCTGGATCCAAAACTCAGATCGGCCGCCAAGGATGCCCTTGCACGCTATAAGGCCGAGGAGATCATCCAAAACCGCAGCCGGGTGATCGCCCAGATCGAAGACTTCCTCATCGAAGAGATGAAGGAGTACCCGGTCAAGCTCGACTCGGCGCAGCTGGAAAACCTCGGCCTGCCGCAGAAGTATATCCAGTCTATCGAGACCAAACAGACAGAGAAAAACCTGGCGGCCGCCGAGAAGCATCGTCTTGAAAGACAGAATCTGGAGGCTCAGCGCGAGGTAAACACGGCCAACGCCAAGCGTGATGCCGCCAAGGCCACCGCCGACGGTAAGGCCTATGCGATTCAAACCGAGGCCATCGCCGAGGCCGAAGCCATTCGCTTAAAGGGTATCGCCGAGGCCGAAGCCATCAAGAAGAAAGCCGAGGCGCTGAGAGAATCGCAGACCCTGGTGGATTATGTACGCGCTCAGCAGTGGAACGGCCAGATGCCCACCACCATCATGGGCAGCGACCAGAGCGTGCTGTGGAATATGACCAGTAATACCAATCGTAATAAATGATTAATCATTCTAGCTTGTTAAAACGCTCGATAACTGTATTAGTATTTTTAATTGTAGAATAACTACTTATCTAAAAATCCTGCTTTGTTCTCAAGCGTTTTTCCTGCGCTATTTCTGATCACACATTTACTGTGATTGGTATAAGAGGCAGTAAGCTAACCTTACATGCCTGATTCATAGGCACAAAAAAGCCCGCATCTCACGGGCTTTTTATATTGACCAAACATAGCGGACTACACGCCCAGCTTGTCACGCATCGTGTAGTACCAGGCACCTATGGCCGAGAAAGGCACCTGCAACAGGTGACCGCCCGGGAAGGGGTAATGAGGTAGCTGAGCAAAGGCATCGAAGCGTTTCGCCTGGCCATTGATGGTCTCTGCCAGTATCTGCCCCGCCAGGTGCGTATAGGTTACCCCATGACCGCTACAGCCCTGAGAGTAATAGATATTACCGCCGATACGCCCGACCTGCGGCAGGCGTGACAGGGTCAACAGGAAGTTGCCCGTCCAGGTATAATCTATCTTCACATCCTTGAGCTGCGGGAAGGTCGCCAGCATCTTGGGACGAATGATCGCCTCGATGTTGGCAGGATCCCGGGCGCCGTAGACCACGCCACCACCATAGATGAGACGCTTGTCGCCAGACAGCCTGAAATAATCCAGCAGATAGTTACAGTCTTCGACGCAATAGTCTTGCGGCAGCAGCGAGTGCGCCAGCTCTTCACCAAGCGGCTCTGTGGTGATCACCTGAGTACCACAGGGCATAGACTTGGCCTGTAGCTCGGGCAATAAGCCCTTGAGGTAGGCGTTACCGGCCACGATAACAAACTTGCACTTCACCGACCCTTCCTGGGTGTGCACCACAGGGCTATCGCCCTGATCGACGCGGATCACCGCCGAGTCTTCAAAGATCTGTCCCCCTAAGGACTCCACCGCATCGGCCTCACCCAGCGCCAGATTCAGCGGGTGAATATGGCCGCCACTCTTGTCTAACATGCCGCCCACGTAGCGCTCGGTATCCACCACGCCGCGTATGCCCTGCTCATCCAGCAGTTCAAGATGTCCAAGGTGACCATGCTTTTCCCACAGCGCCTTTTGCGCGGCGAGGTGACCCATCTGCTTCTTGTTCAGCGCCGCAAACACGCCGCCCTCTTTGAGATCGCACTGAATATTGTACTTGGCGACCAGTCCCTTAAGGATGCGTCCGCCTTCGAAGGCCATCTGCCCAAACAGCTTGGCCTGCTCAGTGCCGACCACCTTCTCTATGGTGTCGATATCCCGGCTGAAGCTGTTAACTATCTGGCCGCCGTTGCGCCCAGATGCACCGAAGCCGACCCTGGCCGCCTCCAGCACAGTCACCTTAAAGCCTGCCTCTAGTAAATGAATCGCAGAGGAGAGCCCGGTGTAGCCGGCGCCAATAATACAGACATCTGTCTCTATGTTGTCACTGAGTTTGTCACGTAACTGTTTGGTATTGGCAGACGCCGCATAATAGGAATTTGCATGAGGTGTACAGGTCATATCATTCACCCTGAATCGTTATAATAATGGCTTTGGTTGACAGGCGCCGCGGGGCGCCTGCTATCTAGAGCTAACGCTGCGAGCCTAGTCGCTGACCATACGGCTACGTTTGTCGGCGCGTCTGGCGAGGTACCAAGAGATGAAGGCAATCAGCGAAACAATTAAGATGATCAAGGTCGCCAACGCGTTGATCTTAGGCGATACCCCCATACGTACCGAGGAAAAGACCACCATAGGCAGGGTCGTCGCCCCAGGCCCAGAGGCGAAGCTGGCGATCACTAGATCATCCAGCGACAGGCTGAAGGAGAGCAGCCACCCCGCAATCAGCGCCGGCGAGATCATAGGCACTGTGATGTGGAAGAAGGTTTTGAGTGGCGTCGCGCCTAAATCCTGAGCCGCCTCCTCGATAGACATATCCAGCTCACGCAGCCTGGATGACACCACCACGGCCACATAGGCGGCGCAGAAGGTCGAGTGGGCGATCCACACCGTCAGCATGCCACGCTCGGCCGGCCAACCCAGCAGGTCTGCCATGTGCACGAATAGCAGCAACAGCGACAGACCCGTGATCACCTCTGGCATAACCAGCGGTGCGGTGATCATGTTCGACAATGTCATCTTGCCCCAGGAGCGGGCGAAGCGTGTCATCACGAAGGCCGCCATGGTGCCGAGAATCACCGCCATGGTGGAGGCGAAGAACGCCACCTTCAAACTGGTCGCCACCGCATCGAGGATCTGATCGTCGCGGAACAGTTCACCATACCACTTGGCCGAGAAGCCGCCCCAAACCGTCACCAGCTTAGACTCGTTGAAGGAGTAGAAGACCAGGATGAACATGGGCGCGTAGAGGAAAAACATCCCAGCCCAGAGCATCAGCGTGGAGAAACTCAATTTTCTTAGTCTGTTGCTCATATCGTCTTCTCCATACTTCTGGACTGATAACGATGAAATAGGGTGATAGGGATAATCAAGAGTGCCAACATCACGATGGCGAGCGACGAAGCGACCGGCCAATCACGGTTGTTGAAGAACTCCTGCCAGAGCACCTTACCTATCATGAGCGAATCAGGACCGCCCAATAGTTCAGGGATCACAAACTCCCCGACCACAGGAATAAACACCAGCATAGACCCAGCAATCACCCCACCTTTCGACAGCGGCAGCGTTACCTTCCAGAAGGTATTGAGACTGCGTGAGCCGAGATCCGCCGCCGCCTCGAGCAAACTGCCATCGAGCTGCGACAGGTTGGCGTAGAGAGGGAGGATCATAAAGGGCAAATAGGTATAGATGATGCCGATATAGACGGCGAAATTAGTATTGAGCATCTGAATCGGCTCGGAGATCACCCCCAGCCACATCAGCAGGTTATTGACCACGCCGTTGTTACTCAGTATCCCCATCCAGGCATACACACGGATAAGAAACGAGGTCCAGGATGGCAACATCACCAAGAGGATCAGCACAGTCTGGTGCTGCTTAGGTGCCCTGGCGATAGCATACGCCATGGGGTAACCAATCAACAGACAGCCGAAGGTGGTGACCAACGCCATCTTGAGCGAGCCCAGATAGGCATTGATATAGAGATGATCTTCGAAGATCAGAATATAGTTGCCCAGATTGAGCATGATCTGCAGCGACTCGTCGGCATATTGATACAGCGCCTCGTAGGGCGGGATCGCCACGGCCGGCGTCGACAAACTGATCTTCAATACGATGGCAAAAGGCAAGGCAAAGAACATCAGCAGCCAGAAATAGGGCACGCCTATGGTCCAGCATTGCCCCTTGGGCAAACGAAACTTTATTGGCTTCTTCTTCATAACGCCCCCGTTAAGATCTCAGTACAACGGCACTGGTCGCTTCCCAGCTCACGAAGACATCCTCTTCCCAGGTGGGCGAATCGGCGCGGCGGTCGCTGTTAGTCATCACTGACTGAATAAGCTGTCCATTACACAGGCGTATGTAGTAAACCGAGATGCCCCCCAGGTAGGCGATATCTTCTACCTTACCGGCGCACCAGTTGCGCGCCTCGCTTGGCTGCTCGCGGCTGATGTGAGTCTTCTCGGGACGAATCGCCACCCACACCTGGGTGGTATCCACACTGGTAGACACACCGTAGCCCACATAGAAGGGCTGAGGAATGTTGGCCACATTGATCACCACGTGGTCGACCTCATCCTCGACAATATCCCCCTCGAACAGGTTCACGCTGCCGATAAACTCGGCCACCATGCGGTTAGCCGGGCTCTCGTAGATATCCATTGGCGAACCGGTTTGAGCGATCCAGCCATCGTTCATGATGGCGATGCGCTCGGCCATGGTCATGGCCTCTTCCTGATCGTGGGTAACCATCACACAGGTCACCCCGACCGCCTCGAGAATGTCCACCACCTCGAGCTGCATCTGAGTACGCAGTTTCTTATCCAGCGCCCCCATAGGCTCGTCCAGTAGCAGGAGTTTTGGACGCTTGGCCAGCGAACGCGCCAGGGCCACACGCTGACGCTGACCACCGGAGAGCTGATTAGGCTTACGCTTGGCATAAGGCTCCATGTGAACCAGCTTGAGCATCTCTTTAACACGCTGTTCTATCTCATCCTTGGGCATCTTGTCCTGCTTGAGACCGAAGGCGATATTTTGCGCCACCGTCATGTGCGGAAACAGGGCGTAAGATTGGAACATCATATTGATGGGGCGCTCATAGGGTGGCATATCGGTAATATCCTGGCCATCGAGATAGATGCGTCCCTCGGTCGGCTTCTCAAAGCCAGCCAGCATGCGCAGCAGCGTCGATTTCCCCGAACCTGAGCCGCCAAGCAGTGCAAAAATTTCCCCACGATTAATATTTAGCGAGACGTCGTCCACGGCGCGAACATCGTCAAATAGCTTGCTGACTCTCTCGATCTTCAGCAACACCTCTCCTTGCGTCTTTGTTGTCGGTTTGTTGGTGACGCCCGAATTGCTAGCCATAATACTTCTCCACAAAAAGCACCAGTAAGGCACCTACTGCAATAGTTAAGATGATCTTAAAGAAAGGAGGGCAAGTGACCTTGCCCTCTAATACAGGCATTACATGCCAGATTTGACCTTGGTCCACACGCGAGTCATGGCACGCTGCGCCTTCATCGGACGCACATCGGCCACATACAGGCGTGACAGCACTTCAGGGGTAGGATAGATAGCCGCGTCGTTACGGATCTCTTCATCCACCAGCTCCTGAGCAGGCACGTTAGGGTTAGCGTACGCCACATAGTTAGTGATAGGTGCAATCACCTCGGGGCGCAGCAGATAGTTGATAAAGGTGTGAGCGTTCTTCACGTTCTTTGCATCGGCAGGAATCGCCAACATATCGAACCAAAGGTTTGAACCCTCTTTTGGAATAGCATAACCAATCACCTGACCATTCTCGGCCTCTTCGGCGCGTGCGGCGGCCTGGAAGACATCACCCGAGTAACCAAATGCAACACAGAGATCGCCATTGGCCAGATCGGTAATGTAGCGTGATGAGTGGAAATAGGTCACGAAGGGACGGATCTTCGCCATCACCTCACCCGCCTTGGCGTAGTCTTCGCTCTTAGTGCTATTTGGATCTAAGCCTAAGTAGATCATCGCCATCGGCAGCATCTCGTCGGCACTGTCCAACAGTGAGAAGCCACACTTAGAGATCTTCTCGGCATACTTAGGATTAAAGACCAGCTCTAAAGAGTCTACCGGCGCATCTTCACCCAATACCTGCTTCACCTTAGCCTCGTTATAGCCTATGCCAGTGGTGCCCCACAGGTAAGGCACGGCGTGCTCGTTACGCGGATCGGCAGTTTCCAGCTGCTTCATCAGTTCAGGATTGAGGTTCTTGTGGTTGGTCAGCTGTGACTGATCCAACTTCTGGAAGGCACCGGCCTTGATCTGCTTTGCCAGAAAGTTGTTTGACGGCACCACGATATCATAGCCAGAACGACCCGATAGCAGCTTAGCCTCGACCACTTCGTTGCTGTCGAACACATCGTAGACCACCTTGATGCCCGTCTCTTTCTCAAAATTGGCGAGGGTATCTTCGGCGATATAATCAGACCAGTTATATACTCTAACCACCTCTTCGGCGCTGGCGACAGAGCTTGCAAATACCCCGGCGGTGACCAGAGCGAGTGTTGTCATTTTCTTTAAAAGCTTCATGCTATCTCCTTGTTAGCTTGCCAGTAGTCTGATGATTACTGTCATTGCATTGCCGCTTGTGACGGCTTTCATTGTTATTATTGCCAATGCTACAGCTTACAACTGCATCGAACCTGTTTAACATTCATCGCTAGTGTAAAATCGAACATATCCACCATCAATATGAATTTATATCTATTTACACCGATTAGTTATCCATGATTCAACCAGGGGGTTAATCCCCCGGCAATCTTGCTTCATTTTGTCGCCAACCCTGCCCCAGAGTGGTGCAGAGCCGCTAGACGGTCAGTAGTAGGAACTCGCGCTCCCATGAACTGATCACCCGGCGGAAGTTTTCCAGATCCGCCTGTTTCACCGCGATATAACCTGTGGTAAAGGTATCCCCCAGATATTCCCTAACCGCCGAGCTTTCCGACATCACCGCCAGCGCCTCTTCGAGGGTCAGCGGCAGACTGATCCCCTGGCGATTCTCGTTAGCGCGTCCATGCATAGGCGTGGAGGGTTTCACATCTTCCACCATGCCCATGTAACCACACAGCAAGGTGGCCGCGATGGCCAGATAGCTGTTGGCATCGGCACCGGCGATGCGGTTCTCGATGCGACGGTTCTGTGGCGACGACTCGGGAATACGCAGACCACAGGTACGGTTCTCATCGCCCCACTCCAGATTCACCGGCGCCGAGGTGCCGGGCAGGAAGCGTCTGAAAGAGTTTACGTTGGGTGCCATCAGGGGAAGCAGCTCGGGAATATACTTCTGCAGGCCGCCTATGTAGCTCAGGAACTTAGCACTTTTCGTGCCGTCCTCGTTAGTAAAGACATTCTTGCCGGTCTTGATATCCACCACACTCTGGTGAATATGCATAGCGCTGCCGGGCTCGTCGGTGACAGGCTTGGCCATGAAGGTGGCACACACATCATGCTTAAGCGCTGCCTCACGCAGGGTACGCTTAAACACAAACACCTGATCCGCCAGCGACAGAGGGTCTCCATGGCTGAAGTTGATCTCCATCTGGGCCGTGCCCTCTTCATGGATCAGGGTATCGATATCCAGTCCCTGAGCCTCGCACCAGTCATACATATCTTCAAATAAGGGATCGTACTCGTTGGCGGCATCGATTGAGAAAGACTGACGACCCGACTCCTTGCGACCACTGCGGCCCACGGGCGGGATCAATGGAATATCGGGATCTGAGTTTCTATGGGTCAGATAAAATTCCATCTCGGGCGCAACGACTGGCTTCCAGCCCTTATCTTCATAGAGCTTGAGCACTTTCTTTAGCAGGTTACGGGGCGACAGCTCTATGGGGTTACCCATCTTGTCGAAGGTGTCGTGGATCACCTGGGCAGTGGCTTCGACCGTCCAGGGCAACATGAATACCGCGTTCGCGTCCGGGACACAGACAAAGTCGATATCCGCCTTATCCAGCAGGCTGTCATACAGGTCGTCATCAACATAATCGCCGGTCACAGTCTGCAGCAGCACACTCTCAGGCAGGCGCATCCCCTTCTCGTCGATAAACTTATCCACCGGGGCGATTTTACCGCGGGCGATCCCCGTCATATCGCTGATGACACACTCCACCTCGGTGATCTTATTGGCTTTCAAATAATCGATTAACTTCTTCATGCTTCACTATCTCTTGCGTTGAGCTGCTCTGGCTTGGCAGGCTTGACTAAAGGCACTGAAAATTGAGCGATAGAAAGGGTTCTCTAACACCTTCCATTCGGGGTGAAACTGCACCCCCAGCGCGAAATTTTTCGCCTCTTTGACCGAAAATGCCTCGATTAATCCATCGGGGGCATAGGCTTCTGGCCGCAATCCAACACCCAAACGGTCAACACCTTGAGTGTGCACAGAGTTCACCTCTGCCAAATTGCGGCCCCAAGCCTCGTGGAGTAATCCCCCCGGTTCTATCTTCAACGGATGAGACAGGCCGTACTGCACCTCGACGTCTGCCGTCTTATCTTCTCTGTGTTCAATATAATCGCCAACTTCATGCAATTTCTGATGCAGGCTGCCACCAAATACCACATTCATCTCCTGAAATCCCCGGCAGATGGCCAGCACAGGCACACCGGCATCGATCGCCGCCTTCAGCAGCGGCAGATTGGTAGCGTCGCGTTTGGGATCGTGTAGGGTATCTGGGTCACTCGCCACACCGTCATAGTGATGGGGCTCGATATTGGAGGGCGAACCGGTGAACAGCAGGCCGTCTAATCTGGGCAATATCGTCTCGGCCGGGCAATGGCCAAGTGCGGGGATCACCAAGGGCCAGCCCTGGGTGGCATCGGCAATACTCAGTAGGTATTTCTCGCCAACGATATTGAATGGGTGCAGGCCTACCTGTTGATTACAGGCCGTGACACCGATAACAGCAAGTCCTTCATCGGACATAGTTCACCTTTAGCTTTGTTGCGTCTTCTTATAGTTATAGCAATGAACAGACTTCAACCAATGTTCATTTTTTCACACACTACACTGAAATAGTTGACGAGGCAATAGCCCGCAGAAAACAAAACATACAATAGAATAACAATTAGAATAAAACTCAATTAAAACAACATTAAAAGAGAAATAAAATTAATGTAAAGCCGAAAACAGGCGAAAATCACGCCAGGGGTTTTGTGAACCAGCTCCCACAGAAAAGCCAACTTCAGAAATGGACCTCATGGCCTTAATGGACAAAATTATTTACATAATCAAGCATACAATGGCTCAGCCGTATGGGCATAGACATACCGACATGGGCAGGGAAGCAATAGAGAGGGGGAAGGATGGATAGGCCGGGCGATACCCGGCCTACTAATATTTTGTTAGAAGTTTGCCGGCGTCGTGGCGCTGACGATGCGACAAGGCTTGTCGAAAGGATTGCGGAACCTGTGGGGCAACTCACTGTTGAAGTAGTAGCTATCGCCCTCGCTAAGCACATAGACTTCATCGCCTATGGTGATCTCCAGTTGGCCCTCGATCACCATGGCCGCCTCTTCACCTTCGTGCTGTAGCATCTCTTCGCCGGTATCAGACCCAGGCGGATAGACCTCGTTCATCACAGACATGGCGCGGTTAGGGTAGTCTCTGCCGATCAACTTGTAGTCCAGGTTGCCATCGCCGATATCCAGCAGCTCGCCAGAGCGGTAGACCACCTTCTGCTCGCTGGGCATGCTCTCCTCGATAGAGAAGAAGTCCACCAGCGACATGGGCAAACCCGACAACACTTTCTTCAGGGAACTCACCGAAGGACTGACGCTGTTCTTCTCGATCATAGAGATGGTGCTGTTGGTCACGCCGGCACGCTTGGCCAACTCGCGTTGCGATAACCCTTTCATTTTACGAACAGCTTTGAGATTTGCGCCTATATCCAAAAAACATCTCCTATTCAACAAGACCCCGGAAGAAACAATTTTCCATACTAGTTTGTATCAAACTAAAAAGCATGTTAAATATAATCAACAGGTGTGAATTATAACCAACTCAAGGGTCAAAAGTATACTTACTCTGGCCAATTTAGTCGAATAACAAGAATAAAACCCTCACTCGGAGCCAAAATGACCACCAAGCGCCCTGTCCACAGTGACCAATATCCCGACTCTTACTATCATGCCACCGCCAATGCCCTGGAAGCTTTACCTCAACTCACCGAACGAATCAGCGCCGATGTCTGCATCGTCGGCGGCGGCTTTAGTGGCATCAATACCGCCATCGAGCTAGCCGAGAAGGGCTTCGACGTCGTCCTGCTCGAAGCGAAACGGATCGGCTGGGGCGCATCGGGCCGCAACGGCGGCGAGCTGATCCGAGGCATAGGTCATAATGTTGAACAGTTCCGCAACGAGATAGGCTCAGAAGGCGTCGCGGCCATAGAAGAGATGGGCTTCGAGGCGGTCGACATCGTCCGTGAGCGCATCGCGAAACACAATATCGACTGTAATCTACAGATGGGCTATTGCGATCTGGCCACCAAACCCAGACACATGAAGGAACTCGCCGCCGACTATCAGGAGATGCTCCACCAGGGCCGCGAGGGCTTTAAGCTACTGGAGAAGCACCAGCTTGGCGAGGTGATCGGCTCAGACCTATACTGCGGCGCCCTGGTCGACATGAACAGCGGCCACCTGCACCCACTCAACCTTGCCCTGGGCGAGGCCAAGGTGGCGCGTAGCCTGGGCGTTAAGATGTTCGAATACAGCGCCGCCACCAAGATAGTCAAGGGCGATCGCCCCTGCGTACATACCGAACACGGCCGCGTCGACTGCCGCTATCTGGTGCTCGCCGGTAACGCCTATATCGGCCATGAACTCAACGGCTATGTAGGCGGCAAGGTGCTGCCCGCCGGCAGCTACCTGCTGGCCACCGAGCCGCTCACTCAGGCCCAGTGTGATGCACTGATCCCGCAGAATATGGCGTTCGCCGACATGCGTATCGATCTCGATTACTTCCACCTCTCCCAGGACAACCGCCTGCTGTTTGGCGGCCTGTGTACCTATTCGGGCAAAGATCCCAAGGATATCGACGCCGCCCTGCGTCCCAACCTGGAGAAGGTCTTCCCCCAGCTCAAGGGCGTTAAGATAGAGTATGAATGGGGCGGCATGATAGGCATAGGTGCCAACCGCCTGCCGCAGATAGGTAGACTGTCGGATTGCCCGAACATCCTCTATGCCCAGGCCTATGCCGGTCACGGCGTCAATGCCACCCATATGGCGGCCAGGCTTATCGGCGAAGCCCTGACGGCCCAGGCGGAGCGGTTCGATATTTTCGACAGGGTCCAGCACATGACCTTCCCTGGGGGGCCGAGATTCCGCTCACCCATGCTGGCCGCGGGCATGTTGTACCACAGGCTGAAAGACCTGTTCTAACGATAAAGGGTAAACATAAAAAAGGTGCCTAAGGCACCTTTTCTTTTGGCTATTCTCAAGCGCCCTGCTCTATGGGCAGCTCGGCATTGCGGCCCCAGTCGGCCCAGGAACCGTCGTAGAGCACCGCCTTATCGTGGCCCGAGGCCACCGAGGCTAAGATCAAGATACAGGCGGTGATACCCGAGCCACAGCTGAAGATCCGCTCCTGTTCACTATCCTGTTCACCCACCAGGGCGGCAAACATGGCCTGCAGATCTTCGACCCGTTTCATCCTGTGCTCGCGCAGCAGCTCGCCAAAGGGGAGGTTCAGCGAACCGGGAATATGACCGCAACGCACGCCGGGTCTCGGCTCGCCAACCTCACCGGCAAAACGCCCAGGGGCGCGCGCATCTAGGACAACACTATCGCTGCCCAGAGATTCGAGTACATAGTTGGCATCGCAGATAAGACCCGGCTGATAATCCGCCACATAGGGCACAGACTCTTCATCCAGTACCGGCGTTTGATAACTTTCGCTGGTCATGCGCGCCTCGCCGAGCCACTGCGGCAGGCCGCCATCGAGCACATAGACGTTTTCGTGCCCCATGAGCTTAAACATCCACCAGGCTCTGGGCGCGCTATAGATCCCCTGGTTATCGTAGATCACCACCAGGCTATCTCTGTCGATACCCAGCGCCGTGACACCTTGCTCAAACTGCTCTGGGGTCGGCATGGCATGTAGCTGAGCTGAATCGGTATCGCAAAACACCTGCTCAATATCAAACTTCTGCGCTCTGGGAATACAGATGAACTCATCGTATAAAATGGGCTCCTTGCCCACCACGCTCTGCATACTGGCGTCGAGCAATACCAGATTCGACTCAAACAAATTTGCCTCAAGCCAGGCGGTGGTAACTAACGGGTATTCCAATTCCATAGTGACTCCCAATGTGGGGGCTAATCAACATCTGTCTGGCCCCTCTTATCAATCGTATGACGCTTATCTGTAAAGACAATATACGATGCAAGGGACTCAGGACAAGTGATACCAATCGTAATAAATAATTGATCATTCTAGCTTGTTAAAACGCTCGATAACTGTATTAGTATTTTTAATTGTAGAATAACTACTTATCTAAGGAAGGTGCGAATAAGTCCCGTGCTTGCTCTGCGTGTGCTTAAAGTGGATAGATGCTAGGCACAGTTTGCAGCGAATGGCCCTAGTCCTTCGCAAGAACTGTAACGCAGCAAATACCGCTGTAAGCCTCGCCCTGCGGGGCTTTGATAGCAACACCATTTCGGCGTTATTCAACTTCAGCAGGCCTCGGCATGCCCTCAGTTGAATGCCTTGAACTGTCGCTGCTA
>NZ_JAKEVJ010000028.1:0-64924 GCF_022398425.1 Shewanella sp. Isolate7
GAATAACTACTTATCTAAAAATCCTGCTTTGTTCTCAAGCGTTTTTCCTGCACTATTTCTGATCACATGTTTACTGTGATTGGTATAATTAATAACTCATCAACCAAAAAAGGAGGCCATGGCCTCCTTTATTTATCGTCGAATCGCATCAATTAGGAATGTAGGCGCCCATCGGGTTGCTCGAAGATCAGATCTTCCATCTGCTCATAGGCAGACTCATTCCCCGGCACGTTAAACAGCACCATGAGGATCACCCACTTAAGATCTTCCAGGATCAGCGCTGGTTCATCCAGCTCCATCACGCGATCGATCACCATCTCGCGTAACTCGACATTGAGTACCTTGATCTGCTCTAGGAAAAGCAGGAAACCACGACACTCGACATCTAACTTCTCCATCTCGGCCTGAGTATAGATACGGAAAGAGTGTTGATCATGATTACATAGGTAGGGTTGATCACTTTCTTGTAGCGAAGCCAGGTGTTCTAACCAGGACAAGGCCTTAATAATCGCCGATTGATGAAAACCTGCTCGTGTCAGTTCTTGGGTCAACTCGTCTTCGTCGACCAGTAACTCGACCTCACTGTGCACATAGTTTTCAAATAGATACATGAGGATATCGAACATGGCTAGCTCCTCTTAAGTCTTATATAACCACCGGGTACAGCTGAAACCCAACCTTGTAGTTCAAGTTCAAGCAACTGCTCTAATACTAGCTCTATCGTTTTTCCACTATGCTCGACCACCACATCTAATGGCGTGGCCTCATAGCCTACACTAGCTAACAGTGAGGCAAATGGCAAATCAGAAGCTAACTCTTCCCCTATATGGTGACGACGATGCAACTCTTCAAGGTGAAATCTTGATAAAGCTGCAACCTCTTCGATAATATCGGCGGCGCACTCCACTAATTTAGCGCCATCCCGTAACAAATCATGACAACCCTGATGATCCCCAGCTAGGATGTTACCCGGTACGGCAAACACCTCGCGGCCCTGTTCCAGCGCCAGTCGTGCGGTGATCAGCGAACCGCTCTTACGGGCCGCCTCGACCACCAGAACCCCCAGCGAGAGCCCGCTGATGATGCGATTACGCTTGGGGAAGTTACCGGCATAGGGCTTTACCTGGGGCCAGAACTCGCTGAGCACACAACCGTTTTGCTGGATCTTGTCGTAGATGGGTCGATGACGCTTGGGGTAAACGATATCTATCCCTGTGCCCAGCACGGCCAAGGTCACGCCATCGGCATCTAATACCCCTTGGTGAGCCGCGCCATCTATGCCGGCCGCCATACCACTGGTCACCGCAACCTTAGCCGCTGTTAGCTCCTGAGCGAGCTGATAACTTGCGGCTAATCCCGACTGAGATGCAGCCCGGCTACCCACCACGGCAATGCTGGGATGCACCATGGCATTAATGTCACCCTTGGCAAATAGGATCGGCGGCGGGTCGTTAATCTGCAGGAGCAGGCTAGGATAAAGGGAATCTTGGGGACAGAGGATATGATGATGAGACGCTGCATCTTGCCATGCTAACGCCTGTTCGACCAAGGCAAAGTCCGGGGTCAAGCTAGTCGTCAACAGCCGCTCAGGCAGGGGTAAGGCATCGGGTTCATGCTCCAGCCTTTGCCTGAGCTCTGCTACATCCATGTAGTTTAATAATTGTTTAACCCGGGCCGGTCCTAACCCGGGTACTGCACAAACAACTAGCCAGTCGACCAGTTTGTCGTCGATGGCACTATTCGCTCGCTAACAGGGTATCCGGCTGCAGCAACTTGTCATGAACACGCACAGGCTTCTCGTTGATCAGAATAAGTCCCATGCTGACACGGTCGAACACCTTGAAGACCATTACCTTACCGCGATAGATATCTGGCATCTTCACCGCGTTATCGGAAGAGATATTCGCCAGAAGCTCCTCGTAGGTGCTGCGATCCTCTGGTTGTACCGGCTGGCCGTCACCATCGATCACCACCTCAACGCCATCTCGGAAGATGGAAAACACATGACCTGGCTCGACACCATCCTGGCTGCCACGGTCGATATAGACCACATCCAGTTTACCCATTTCACGGACACCTTTATCCGAGGCAAGTACAGACCCAGGCGTCGCCGCCGCCTTAGGCATGAAATAGGCAGACATCAAGGAATCATCTTCGATAGGCAGCACACGATAACCCGCCTTGGTCTCACGCATATTGCTCAGCAGTTGCACCTTAGACACAGGGCCCGACTCGATGACACGGCCACTGGCAGTCAGAATCACCTCCAATCCCAGCGTATCACCCGACTCGGCATCTTCAAACTGACGTCCCTTGACGTAGACACCAAACTTGTCCCCCAGGGTCAGCTCCCCTTGGACATAGATAATATCGTCGGTCACATGGTGCCTGGATTCACTTTCGCCGCCCATGACCATGGGTTGCTTATCGAACCACTCGCCATCGACCACTCGGTTTTGCACCAGATAAGGTTGGATTAGGCTAAGATCCACGGCTGGGATTGCGCCACCTTTAGGCAAGACGCGCCCTTCGGGACTCTTACGAACATGAGGCTTAACCACCAATCTGGGTTCGCCGTCGATAAAGACCAGGGTCAGCCTGTCGCCGGGATAGATAAGGTGAGGGTTAGCGATCTGTGGGTTGGCGCCCCAGAGCTTAGGCCAGCGCCAAGGGTCCTTGAGAAATTGCGCTGAGATGTCCCAGAGGGTATCTCCTTTCTTCACCACATACGAATCGGGATGGCCAGACTTCAATGTCAAGGTATCCGCGACAACAAACGAACTACTAAAAATCATTAAACCGAGTAAAATTAGTCGTTTCATGGGGGTATCCATGCTGTTTGCCCTTTATATAGAGCTTTTACTGTTATTGAATGCCACTAAGGATTAAAATTAACCCATTAGCCAAAGTCAGTATAACCAACTGACTCGAATTTGACAGACTTGTTAAGAGTTTATGTATGAGTTTACTAAAAGTTTTACGCTTTCCCGATGAGCGCTTACGCACCGTTGCTAAGCCCATTACAGAATTTAACGCTGAGCTTCAGACACAAATCGATAATATGTTCGAAACCATGTATGAAGAGAAGGGAATTGGTCTGGCAGCGACCCAGGTAGATTACCATCATCAATTGATCGTTATGGACCTGCAAGATGACGTAGAACGCCCTAAGGTTTTCATAAATTTAGAGATAATTGAGAAAAGTGGCGATTTTTGCAACGAAGAGGGCTGCCTCTCCGTTCCCGGTATCTATGCCAAAGTCGATCGCGCCGAGTTTGTCACCATCAAGGCACAGGACAGAGATGGCAACGAGTTCACTTTAGAGGCTGATGGCCTGTTCGCCATCTGTCTGCAACATGAGCTTGATCACCTCAATGGCAAACTGTTTGTCGATTACCTCTCGCCCCTCAAGCGTCAGCGTATCAAACAGAAACTCGAAAAAGCCGCGCGCCTCGAAGCCAAACAAGGATAAGCCTCATTTGAAACCACTCAAGATACTCTTTGCGGGTACGCCAGATTTTGCCGCCCGCCATCTACAAGCCTTAATCGATTCAGAGCACCAGGTGATCGGGGTTTACTCCCAACCAGACAGACCCGCGGGCCGCGGCAAGAAGCTACAGGCCAGCCCGGTCAAGGCCCTTGCCCTTGAGCATGATATCCCCGTCTACCAACCCGTTAGCCTGAGAAATGAAGCGGCCCAGGCAGAGCTCGCCTCGCTCGGCGCCGACATCATGGTGGTGGTCGCCTATGGCCTTATCTTGCCTCAGGTGGTGCTGGACACCCCAAGACTGGGCTGCATCAATGTGCATGGCTCCATCCTGCCTCGCTGGCGCGGCGCGGCGCCGATTCAACGCGCCCTGTGGGCCGGTGACGAGGCAACAGGCGTCACCATAATGCAGATGGATATAGGTTTAGATACCGGCGACATGCTGCTCAAGACTCACCTGCCTATCGAAGACAGCGACACCTCTGCCAGCCTGTATGAGAAGCTGGCCGAGCAGGGACCTAGCGCCCTGATCCAGGCGCTACAGGGACTGGCCGAAGGCAGCCTCACGCCTGAGCCACAAGATGAAGCCCTGGCCAACTACGCCGAGAAGCTGAGTAAAGAGGAGGCCCAGCTCGACTGGCGCAAGCCGGCGCAGCAGCTGTGGCGTGAAGTCCGCGCCTTCAATCCTTGGCCCGCCAGCCACTTCCCCCACCAGGATGCGGTGATCAAGGTGTGGCAGGCCAGCGTGTCTAACGAGGCCGTTAAGCAGGCCCCAGGCACCATCATCCGCGCCGACAAACAGGGCATAGTGGTCGCCACCGGCGAAAGCGCGCTGATCCTAGAGACGATTCAACTGCCAGGCAAGAAGGCCATGCCGGTAGCAGACGTACTCAACGCCCGCGGCGACTGGTTCACCCCAGGCACCCAACTACAAGGCGCTAATACCTCAGATGAGGCCAAGGCATGAAGAATCTGCGTGCCCTCGCCGCCAAGGTCGTCTTTCAGGTACTAGAGAAGGGAGTCTCCCTGTCTGTCGCCCTGCCCGAGCAACAGCAAAGACTCGGCAGTGGTAAAGACAAGGCCCTGCTGGCCGAACTCTGCTATGGCGTGATGCGTCACCTGCCCCAGCTCGACAAGCTGATAAGCGACTGCATGAGCAAGCCCCTCAAGGGCAAGCAGCGTATCGTACACCAGTTGCTACTGGTGGGCTGTTACCAGCTCTATTTCACTCGCATCCCTAGCCATGCGGCAATCTCGGAAACCGCCGAGGCCTGTCGCCAACTCAAGTTCGAGGGCCTGGTCAAGGTGGTCAACGGCGTATTGCGTAACCTGCAACGTAGCCAGAAGCCACTCCCCGAGGACAACGAGACCCTGACCTTCAACACGCCAGCCTGGCTGATCAAGCACCTCAAGGCCGCCTACCCAGACGCCTGGCAAGAGGTGATCGCCCAGAGCCATCAGCGGCCCCCCATGTGGCTGCGTAATAATCCCTTGTCCCAGACACGAGATCAATATCTGGCTCTGCTCGCCGAGCAGGAGATAGCCGCAAAACCAGGCGCGAGCGACAACGCCATACTGCTGGAGAGCCCCAAAGATGTCGGCATCCTCCCCGGCTTTGCCGATGGCGCCGCCTCGGTACAAGATGGCGCGGCGCAATGGGCCGCCAGCCTACTGGCGCCCGAGCAAAATGAGCTGATCCTCGATGCCTGTGCCGCCCCAGGCGGCAAGAGCTGTCATCTACTGGAGCGTCAGCCCAGTATCGATCTGGTAGCGGTAGACTTCGACGCCAAGCGTCTGGAGCGGGTACAGCAAAACCTCGACAGATTACAGCTCGAGGCCAAGCTGGTGCATGGTGACGCCGCCAAGATAGACTCCTGGTGGCAGGGCGATAAGTTCGACCGCATCTTGCTGGATGCGCCTTGTTCGGCCACCGGCGTGATCCGTCGTCACCCGGACATCAAATGGCTCAGAAAGCAGGCCGATATCGAAGAGCTAGCCACATTGCAGTCACAAATTTTGGATCATTGCTGGCAGTGGCTTAAACCCGGTGGCACACTCCTGTATGCTACATGCTCAATTTTACCGCAAGAGAACGCCGAGCAGATCAAGGCTTTCTTAGCGAGAACCCAAGACGCAACCCTGGTCCCCATCGCACAACAACAAAATCGCGATGACATTGGCTGGCAGATCACGCCAGGCCAAGACAATATGGATGGGTTTTACTACGCTCGCTTGGTTAAGGGATAAAGTTTAGGCTATGAAAATTATCATATTAGGCGCGGGTCAGGTCGGCGGCACATTGGCGGAAAACCTGGTGGGTGAAAACAATGACATCACCATAGTCGATAATGACCGCGACAGGCTACGCTCGCTGCAAGACAAGTATGACTTGCGTGTCGTGCTGGGCCACGGTGCTCACCCTGGTGTCCTCAAGGATGCCGGCGCCGAAGACGCCGATATGTTAATTGCCGTTACCAATAGCGACGAGTGCAACATGGCCGCCTGCCAAATAGCCTTCTCCCTCTATGGCACCCCCACCAAGATCGCCCGAATCCGTTCGGAGCAGTATCTGGCACTGCGTGACAAGCTGTTTATCGACAGCGAGACCAAGCAGAGCGAAAACCGTCCTCGCGGCGGCTTCATCATAGATGAGTTGATCGCCCCCGAGCAGCTGGTGACCGCCTATATTCGTCGTCTGGTGGAATACCCTGGCGCCCTGCAGGTACTGGAATTTGCCGAGGGACGCCTCAGCCTGGTGGCGGTGCGCGCCTACTACGGCGGCCCCTTGGTGGGTAACGCCCTGGCCGCACTGCGCGAACATATGCCCAATATCGACACACGTGTGGCGGCCATCTTCAGACAGGGCCGTCCCATCATGCCCAGAGGCACCACCATCATAGAGGCTGACGACGAGGTGTTCTTCGTCGCCGACAGTCGCCATGTGCGCGCCGTGATGAGTGAGATGCAGAAGCTAGACAACACCTACCGTAACATCATGATCGCCGGGGGCGGTAACATCGGCCTGGGACTGGCCAAACAGTTGCAGCGCAATCATGCGGTCAAGCTGATCGAACACAGGCAGGATCGCGCCGAGGCGCTGTCGGAGAAGCTGGAAAATACCACGGTATTTTGCGGTGACGCCTCAGACCAGGAGCTGCTGCTCGAGGAACATATCGACCAGACCGACGTGTTTATCGCGGTGACCAACGACGATGAGGCCAACATCATGGCCGCCCTGCTGGCCAAGCGTATGGGCGCCAAGAAGGTGATGGTGTTGATCCAGCGCGAAGCCTATGTGGATATCGTCCAGGAAGCCAATATCGACATCGCCATCTCGCCGCAACAGGCGACCATCTCGGCGCTACTGACCCATATCCGTCAGGGGGATATCTGTAACGTCTACTCATTAAGACGCGGCGCCGCCGAAGCGATCGAGGCCATTGCCCATGGCGACCCAAGCACCTCCAAGGTGGTGGGCAAGCAGATCAGCGAGATCAAACTGCCACCCGGCACCACGATTGGCGCCATCGTCCGCGACGACGAGGTGCTGATGGCCCACGATAAGACGGTCATCGAACAGGGCGACCATGTGATCCTATTCCTGGTGAACAAGAAATTTATCGGTGAAGTTGAAAAGTTGTTCCAGCCTAGTGCATTCTTCTTCTAAGCCACTCGAGAAGCAAAGACTAAATTCGCGATGCTAAATTATCGGCCGCTACTCTTCATATTAGGCGTGTTCCTGTCGACCCTGACTGCCTTTATGTTTATTCCGCTGCTCTTCGCCCTACTCTATGGCGAGGAGACGGTGGGCGCCTTCATGATCGCCTCGCTGGTCACCGGCACCTGTGCCAGCGCCTGCATGCATCAGGGACAGAGCGAGAATATCCGCCTCAATATCCGCGACATGTTTCTGCTCACCAGTTTGACCTGGTTTATCGTCAGCCTGTTCGCCGCCATGCCCTTTACCCTGTATCACGGCATCAACTACACCGACGCCTTCTTCGAGACCATGTCGGGGATCACCACCACGGGCTCTACCGTGTTGTCCGGCCTGGACACCATGGATCACAGCATCCTGATCTGGCGCTCCCTGTTGCAGTGGCTGGGGGGAATCGGCTTTATCGTGATGGCGGTAGCCATTCTGCCCTTCCTCAACGTGGGTGGCATGCGGCTATTCCGCACCGAGTCCTCCGACTGGAGCGACAAGGCCGTGCCCCGCACCCAGGACATGGCCAAGCACCTCTTCTATGTCTATATTCTGCTGACGATAGCCTGTGGCCTGGCCTACCACCTGGCAGGCATGACCTGGTTTCAGGCGATCAACCATGCCATGACCACTCTCTCGACCGGCGGTTACTCCACCTCTGACAGCTCAATGGCAGCCTTCTCCAAGCCCGCCCACTGGGTCGGTACCCTCTTCATGGCGGCAGGTGGTCTCCCCCTGTTGATGTTCGTTCATAGCCTGTCGCAGAAGTCGCTGCGGATCTGGGACGATGCTCAGGTGAAGGGTTATCTCATCTTCCTGGCATTCGTCTCCTGCAGCCTAGCCTTCTGGCTCTACCATGGACACGACATGACGGCGGCCGACGCCCTTCGCCTGGCCAGCTTTAACGTGGTCTCAGTAGTCACCACCACGGGATATGGCCTGACCGACTACACCTCCTGGGGCGCGCTAGCCAACGTGGCCTTCCTCTTCTTGATGTTTGCCGGCAGCTGTTCGGGTTCGACTTCGGGGGGGATCAAGATCTTCCGCTTCCAGATCGCCATCGCCATCATGCGCGAGCAGCTAAAACAACAGTTCCACCCTAACGGCATCTTCAAGGAGCGCTACAACGGTAGGCCAATTACCGAAGATATCGTGCGCTCCCTGGTCACCTTCATCCTGCTGTTTATGCTGGTGATCGTGCTCCTGTCTGTGATCTTGGTGTCGACCGGACTCGACCCCACTACCAGCTTTACCGGTGCCGTCACCGCGGTGACCAATGTGGGCCCAGGGCTTGGGCCAGTCATCGGCCCGGCGGGGAACTTCTCCAGCCTGCCGGACATCGCCAAGTGGTCACTGGCCATCGGCATGTTGCTGGGACGTCTGGAGATCTTGACGGTGGCGGTGCTCTTCCACCCTAACTTCTGGAAGTACTAAGCAAACTAGCGCAGAGCCCGACTAGACCCGATACTGGCTCCAGAGGCGATGCTGCTCCTGGGTTAGGAAGGTCCAGGCCAGCACACGGGTCAGCTTGTTGCCCTGGGCCATCTCCAGCGTCTCTACCCGCTTGGCGCCCACCTGCTCCAGCAGGCGATAGCAAGGTTTTAGGTTTTCCTTCTTCGACACCAAGGAAGTAAACCAGAGACATTGCGAACCGAACTCCCGGCTCTCACGGATCATCTGGCTAAGAAAAGCGAGTTCGCCACCTTCGCACCATAGCTCCGCCTTCTGACCACCAAAGTTCGGCTTCTCTTTACTCCGGGCCACCTCATGGCCCTTGGCTTGCTTGTTGGCAGCCAGGTTCTTCAGTTTGCGCTCGCTGCCCCTGCTCGCCTCCGCCAGAGAGGCATGAAAGGGGGGATTACACAGGGTCAGATCGAACCTGTCCTCGGCCGTGATGATACCGGTAAAGATCTGTTTCGGATCTGACTGCTGACGCAGACTCAGCTTACCCGCCAGCGGCGGGTTGTTTGCGATGATCTGCTCGACGTTCGCAAGAGACACAGGGTCGATATCGCTGGCCACGAAGCGCCAGCCATAGACCTGATGCCCCAGCAGTGGATAGATGCCATTGGCACCTGTGCCTATGTCCAGGGCGACCACCCGCTCTCCCTTGGGCACTTTCGTCGCATTAGCCACATTAGCCATCTTAGCCTCGTTAGGCTTAGCGCCTTTACGCGCAGGGACGGATTCGGCCAGCAGATCCGCCAGATAGTGCAGATAGTCCACACGGCCCGGAATCGGCGGACAGAGAAACCCCTCGGGGATATCCCAATTGCTGAGCCCATAATGCAACCTGAGCAGCGCCAGGTTGAGCAGTTTCACCGCCTTGGGGTCGGCAAAGTCAATCGACAAGTTGCCATAGGGGTTGGGGCGAACATAGGGCCTAAGCGCCGGTGTGGCTTTCATCAGGGCGTTAAAGTCATAGCCCTTGGCGTGTAGATTGCGCTCATGTAGCCCTTTGGGCTGACGAGGCGTCTTGCCTGATGTGGGCTTTGCTTTTTGCTTTGGCTTTGATGTCTTAACTGAGTTAGACGGCTTAGCTGCCTTTGATGCCTTTAATACCTTAGCAGGCCTAGATGGTGACGCTTGAGAGGCAGACTTTCTTGCACCGGGGCGCGCGGGCTTGGGAGACTGGGTCATGAAGGGGATCCCGGCTGCACACAATGGCATGCAGCCCATAAAGCATTAATCGTACAGGTATTTAGTAAACAACAGGTTGACGATCAGCGGCTTGCCAATCTCCTGCTCCAGCAGACGATTCAGGGTGTCGTAGCACTCACGGCGGATCTCCTCCTTACCGGTCAGAGATTTCACCTTATCTTCCGTCTGCGCTCCAAGGATCTCTATGATAGCGGCGCGCAGCAGCGGGTCGTGATGCTCGAGCACAATCAGATCTTCCGGCACCTTGACCATGAGTTCGACACTGATCTTCACAAACCCCAGCTTCTTACGATTGGAGATATAGTTAGTCACAATATCGGGCTCGAAACCGTAATAGGCGTAGGTGTCGACCACCTCTTCCTCTTCGGCAAATGCCCCCAGGCTCAGAACACTGGTCACTAGCATGAGGCACAGCAGCGCAAACTTTTTCATATTAGACGAATACTCCGTTCATGATTTGATGGTCAACACTCGCTTTCTAGCCAGGCGATACCTTAATTAACGGCACCAATACTAAGATGCTTTAGTACTCAAGGCTTTAATTACCGACATCAAAGCCTCGTCATGATAAACTGCTGACGTTTTTGAGTATTGTACCGAGAATTTAATGAGTGTGACCAGGTTAAGCTTCCCCTATGGTGAATCCATTCAATGGCATTCACCGGATCAAATTCCCCAGCTGCCACCCAGCCCTTTTAGGGAGTGGCTATTAGCTTCCGGTAGTTTAACCCAAAAACTCAAGTCTCACTGCACCCAATTTGAGGTCAAGGTGTTAGGCGAAGCCATGCTGCCCCCTTTTCCCGGCGAACTCCCCCATCAGGGACAGGCCTGGATTAGAGAAGTACTGCTCTGTCTCGACGGCATTCCCTGGGTTTTCGCCCGTACCTTAGTGCCTGGCGCCATGATGGACAGCGCCCAGGATAACTTCCTCTCCCTTGGCACCCGCCCACTTGGCGAGCTGCTATTTACCAGTGGCGACTTTACCCCGGGCAAGATAGAGGTCAGCCAATTTACCGCCTGCGACTCTCTCGCCAACCTGATAGACTCCCTGAAGCAGGAGAGTCACCACCCCCTGTGGGGCCGCAGACGTTACTTCAGCCACGGGACGCAGCAGCTTATCGTCAGCGAGATCTTCCTGCCTAAGGCTCTCGAGCTTATCGACAAGCTGGCATAAAAAACGCCTCATCGAGAGGCGTTTTTCCATTTAGCTTCTGCGGCGTAATCCCAACAGCATCAGCAGCGACAGGCTTAACCAGCCTAAGCTACCACCGCCAGAGTCCTGCTTGGTCTCCGGCTGAACAACTGGTGGCTGCACCACGGGGGCAGTCACGCTCAGCGTCACACTCTTGCTCACCTGATTATTGGCCTCATCAGTGACCGTCAGGGTCACATCATAGCTACCCGCCGTCCCATAGGTATGTGTCGGCGAGGCGGCCGTGCTCGTCTGTCCATCACCGAAACTCCACAGATAACTCAGGGTACCTACCCCCTGATTCGACAGGTTGCTGAAGGTCACGGTCAAGTCGCTGGCCTTATAGCTAAAGTCGGCCACAGGCTTGATCACCACAGTCACCTGAGTGTTGGCCGTCACCGACTCACCCGCGCCATCTGTCACCGTCAGGGTTACCTGATAGGTGCCCGATGCCTGATACACATAGGTAGGCGCCGCTAAGGTACTCCCTGCACCGCTGACACCAAAGGCCCAGGCATACTGATAGTTACCATCACCACCGGTCACGTTAGCACTGAAGCTGACGCTCTCACCCTCTTGTGTCTTAGCTATCGAAGCACTCAATGCCTCGGGCGCTGGCGGAGGCGTCACAGTGCCCGAATACTCGAAGCGTACCTTGGCACTGCTCGAATCCTGGCTCTGAGTCACGACCTCCATGGTCAAACCCAGTTGTGGCAATATGATGCCCGACTGCGGCTTGAGGGGGGCGCTATAGTCCTGACTGTCATCGAACAGGCTGTTGGCTGCCAGATGAGTATCATCAAAATAGCTGCCTTGATCATACAGGCTAAAGGTGGCGTCACGGATCTGAGTCGCCGTGCCATTAGTGCCGATAAGCATCTGGTCGGCATCGACCACGCCGATCAGGCCGCTGCCCGGATGGGTGCTGGAGTTGTTATCAGACTCGTTGAAGTTTTCCAACCAGAGCAGCACCCCTGGTTCATAGGCATGACTCTTCAAGCCGACATCGACGCCATTGTAACTGCGTAGCTGCACCAGGTAGCGACGCGGTTTACCCGGACGCGTATTGTCGATGCGCGCAAAGCCGCCGTTCAGCGTCATGGTATCTGGCTCCTCGGCACCATCGCTGTATATCACGGTCGTGCCATCGAGCACCTTGAGCTCATCGAACACGAAACCATAGTCGCCCACGGCCTCATCGGTAAAGTAGACGATACTGATTTGGCGATCATTACTGCCCGCATAGGCACTTAAATCAAAACTCAGCTCCACCCAGGCATCGCTGCCTTCGGCGCCCGCCACATCCGCGGACTTGCCCGTGATGATATTCTTGGCATTATTGATGGTATTGCTGGCCTTGGTTTTGTTGCCCACTAAGGCCACATCACCCACCTTGACCTGCACATAGTCATAGTCGGTTTCTATGCTCCAGTGCGCCTTCATCTTCAGGGTCAGGCTGCTGCTCGCAGGGAAATCCAGACTAAAGGAGGCAGCTGTACTCAGCAGGTTCCCCTGACCAGAATAATACTGATAGTTACCGGCATAGGGCTGCTTGAAGGGAATATTGCTCGCAGGGAGCGGAATAGAAATCTGGTTGACCTGATTAGCATTGACCGCCTCGGTCAGCTGTACCTCCTGGCCACCGCTTGGAATAGCGGCCAGATCCACCTGGGTCTCGTTGATCCACTTACCCTTATACTTGTTTTGCAGATAAGAGCGGGCATAGGGGCTAAAGCCGGTTGGCTCGCTGCCAGGAATCGTGCCGGTCCAGCTGCCACCAGACATGATAGACCATGAGCCCACGGGCGAGCCGTCGCCGCTGTTGCTGGTGTCATACTCATCGGGCAGGCCGAGATCGTGGCCAAACTCATGGACAACCACACCGGCGGCCGCATCTATGGGCTGAACCGTGTAGCCAAACACCTTCTTGCCCGTTCCTGGGATCTCATAGCCAGGCGAGTTACCTTCATAGACAAAGTATCTGTGCGACCAGATGGCATTATCGCCCAACACACCACCACCGGCCTCTTCGCCTATGCTGGAATGAAACAGCATCACATGGTCGATATCGCCATCGGCCTCATTCAGGTTGCCGTCGCCGTCGAGATCATAGGGGTCTTCCACATCGAAGGAGGCGATCTCCGCGGGTGTCATATCTGCCAATGCCTGGGTCACGGCCTCTTTCACCAGCTCGGGCACCGCCTTGTCGTCATTATCGCTGTTAGGATCGTTCTGCCCGTAATAGGCCGCATTCTGGTTGGCGGTATACCAACCATAGACCTTACCGGTGAAATAGAAGCTACCGCCAGATTCCGCCTGATAATATTGATACCCAGTCAGCAGGTTTTGCCCCTGTGGGCCGGTAAAGCCCGTGGTGGAGAACATGAGATCCTGATAATGGGATACCGGATAGCTGGCATAATACATTGGCGTATCGGAAGCCGTCAGACGGTTGTTGTCGTGAGGCAGATCGGGAAAGTCGATCAACACACCCAGCACCTTAACCGTCTTGGTCACATCGGCGTCCGCCTGTGGCGTCACGAAGGACATCACCCGCGCCTTCTGCTGGGTCTTCTGACGCAGGCTCAGCTGCGACTCTAGCTTGGCCTGTACCAGACCGCCTTTTTCCTGATAACCCTTGGCTCTCTGGGTGTAGGCCTTGATTGCGGCGCGCTTCTCCTCCTCGCTGGCATCGGCAGCCAACTCACCGCGCTTCACCAGCCAATAAAGGATCTGCTGCTCGTTAATCACCCCGGCGTCGGCCACGCCTGTCACTTCCTTCATGGTGATTGGGGCGGCATTCGCCGACGCGCCAACCAGCAGGAGGGAGAGGCTCAATGCGGACAACGCCCCGGCATAATACTGTCTCTTCATGCTAAATATTCCTTGTGCCTTCATTTATCCCCAAACGGAACGCCTTTCCGACTGGGTGACCCTAAGGCAGACTGCCTAACTTAGATAATTCTAGTGGGGACTTGGGGAGGGGGCTAACTCATCATCTCAGACACTGTAAGACGAAGTGAAATTAGCAGCCGGTGACTCGGCCAGGCGGGTGTTAACGCTCACTTAGCGGCAAGCGTAACAACAACACCCAAGGTCCACTACAAGACATTAACAGAATTTTCCCCTGTAGAGTAGAGCAAACATGCTATTTTTCACTAAAGAGGTATTAGCGTCTAATCGCCGCCGAGCCAGCCGCGATAGATGAGCAGTAGCACCGAGGCAGACCAGCTAAAGTTGCTGCAGTGCAGACCCTCTCCCGTCAGCGGATCATAGTTTTCCCGTATGGGCGCATCACTCATTACCCCTTGCGCCTCATTCACCAGCCGAGTCGCCAGGCGCCGCGCCAGCCCATCATGGCCATAACGGGAGATCCCCTGCAGGCCAAACAGCGCCTGATCCAGCCAGACTGGGCCGCGCCAGTAGCGTCTCGGGGCAAAGGCTGGGTTATCGGCGCCCACGGTAGGAAAAGGGATCAGAGTTCCAAAGCTCTCCGGACCAAGGTGTCTGGCGATCATCCGCTCCGCCTGAGCCTTGCTGGCAACTCCAGCCCACAGCGGCAACCAACCCTCGACGCCCTTGCCCTCGGCAAGCATCAGGCGCGAATCCTCGCCATCGAGGCGCCTGTCGTAGAAGAAGCCACTCTGCAGATCGTAGAACTCGCTGCGGATCCGCTCCCCCAACCGCGCGGCCTGTTCCCGCCAGGTGGCCGCCTCGCTCTCCAGCCCCAGCACCTCGGCCATCTGCGCCAGATAGCCCTTCTCCGCATACAGATAGCTGTTGAGATCCACCGACTCCTGAGAGATGGAGTAGCCCAACAGGCGCCCCTCATCGTCATAGTTTTCCAGCACCCTGAGCTGGTCGTTCGTGTCGAAACGCGGCGCATTATCCATGCCCGACTCCCAGGCCGCCGCCTCGATCACCGCCTCGCTGTCTGGCTTACCCGGCTCGCCATGGCGGGGATGACGATTGGCGCCATATTCCGCCAGCCCATTTCGGTTATGGTCCCGGTTGCGATACCACCATTCATGGTAGGCGACCAGCTTGGGATAAAGCTTGGCAATCAAGGCCTTGTCATGACTCTGCTGATAGATCTGCCACACGGCCCAGGCCGCCAGTGGCGGCTTACCGTTACGTTCGTTCCAGTTGCCCCCCTTACCACCACGACTGGCATCGGCGTTATAGAAGATGGCATCGGGCAGGTTGCCCGCGTCCTCGGGACGTAGCAGGTCCTCAGCATCAAATTGATAGTCGAACATCGCCAGCACATTCGACTCGGCCAGCGCCACGTCGAACTGAGCCAGCGCCACCGCCTGCTTCCAGCTGTCCCAGGCCCAGACACCGTTAAACCACTTGTAGGTCACTGACGGGGTGACGGCGTCATGCAACAAAGCGCCCGCCGGGCTGCGCCAGTTGTGCAGCAGGGTCATCATGCTCTTAGCCGCCAGACGCCTGACTTTAGGGTCGCCGCCGCGAATCAAATTATCGAGGCGATTGTGCCAACGAGCCTGATTGACCGCTAGCTGCTCGGTCACCCGAGCCCAGTCTAGCTCGCCGGCGCGTTTGGCCTCGGCCTGGGTATGAAAATAACGCTGGGCGGCGCGCAGGGTCACAGTCTCTCCCGGCGCCAGGGTCAACACCTGGCTGTCGGCGCGATAGCCTTGAGATCCCTGGGGCAATATGGTTACCGCCTGCTCAAACAGCAGCCGATAGCTGGCATCATCGAGCTGTATCTGCCAGGTCTGGTCGATAGGGGTAAACTGCCAGGTGACGGCGCGCTCGGACAACAGCCGCTTGTCGATCAGGCGATACTGGGCCAGCTTAGGATGTGTGGCGAAGGGGCTGCCCGACCAGCTCAGGCGCCAGACACGCGTCGTATCGCTCAGGTTAGTCAGCTTGGTCGAGACGATGGCGGTGCGCTTATCGCTATAGGCCAGGGAGGTTTCGAGTTCAAACTCGGCGAAACCGAAGCGCTGCAGCAATCCCCAGGGCTCGCTATAGATCTCCACTCTTTCAGCCTTGGCCAGCTCCACCCCCTGACCCGTCTCCCCCGAGATCAGCTGCAGCCGCTGCAGGCTATCGCTCAGGTGCAGGCTGTACTCCTGGGCGATAAACAGCGGGCCGGTAAAACTGCCATAGTGAGTCGGCGTATCGGGCAGATGAAAGCCATGCCAGGCCCCCAGATCCATGTAGACGGCGGGAATTGTCAGATTACCCTGCTGGTCACGCTGCTCCATGGTGCTGGGCGTTCCCCGATAATTGAGCAGATCGCGATAATTAAATGCTTCGCTAGCCTGCACCATAGAGACAAAAGGTACGGTGGCAAGCAGTGACGCAGAGAGCAATGACAGATAGAGCAGTGACAGGGAAAACAGAAGGGAGCGGCGAAAAAATAGTGCAAGCAGACGCGTCATGAGATCACTCAAGGGTCAATTGAATACAATATTCAAATATTCCCAGAGTCGACTCACAGATGCAAGCAGAAACGTCGCGCCTCAGACCCTAGGGCCACGACTAAGCACAGGGCTGAAGTGAGTGCAGGGCTGAGGTGAGCGGCGACGGTTTCGGCGCCGCCTAATCCTCGGGTCGATTTATGCCGCGTGGGCGATATACTTGGCCACGCCGTCGAGGAACATCTGCACTGAGATCATCACCAGCACCATGCCCATCAGGCGTTCCACCGCAGTCAGCCCCTTCTCGCCCAGAAGTTTGGTAAACAGCTTATAGAAGAGCAGAATCACGGCGCTGGCCGCCCAGGCGGCAAACAGGGCTATGGTCCAGTCCATCATCCGCGAGCTGTCGGTATGGGCCAGCAGAATAAGCGCCGCCAATACGGACGGCCCCGCCATCAGGGGGATCGCCATGGGCACGATGAAGGGTTCTTCTCCCGCCGCCAGCCCCACCACGCCGCCGGGCTGTGGAAAGATCATCCTAATGGCGATCAGGAAGAGTATGATGCCGCCGGCTATGCTAACCGACTCAGATCTCAGGTTCAGGAAGCTGAGAATCGCCTCACCGGCGAACAGGAAGAGCATCATGATGATCAGCGCGAAAAGCAGTTCGCGTACCAACACCTTGCGCCGCTTCTTAGGTTCGATATGACGAAGAATCGAGGCGAAAATGGGTAAGTTCCCCAGGGGATCCATGATCAAAAACAACATTACCGCGGCAGAAAAGATATCCATAACTCAATATTCGTCAAAAGTTGAACCTATATTGTATAACTTAATGACAATATTAATCAGTAGCTAAGATAACAAAATCGACATTAGGCCAAGGATTTTCAGCCTTCACCGGGCACACTGTCCAAAACACGCCATGTAAATTCTTTTGCCGCTCGGGTTATTTGTTCGATTGGCAGACATAAGACTGATATACTAGCTTGCTTTCTAGGCTCCCTTGTTAACACGTATATGTACTATCTTGTCGCCAGTTGTATTGCACTCCTGCTAGGCCCACTCTTCTATCGTTTCTTTACGACGGGGACAGGTCTGCATAAAGGCTTGGATGGCTTCATCTTCGTCTCCTTGGGCGGCCTGGTACTGATCCATATTCTGCCCGAGTTATTGGAACACGGTGGCTTTCTCTCCCTGCTATTTGTGGTCGTCGGCCTCTGGGGACCCACCCTGAGTGAGCGCCTGTTTCATCGCTACTCCGAGGTCACCCACAACCTGACCCTCACCCTGGGCATTGGCGGCCTGCTGCTGCATACCCTCACGGATGGCGGCGCCATGGTGCTGGCTCAACAGGACGGTAACTCCAGCCTGCTGGCCCTGGGGGTTATCTTGCATCGTCTGCCCGTGGGGCTGGCGATCTGGTGGCTGCTCAAGCCTCAGGTTGGCAGTCGCTGGGCCTCCATCGTACTGGGCGGCATGATGTTGCTGACCGGCGTGGGCTATTTTGCCGGCGAACAGCTGCTGGCGCAGCTAAGTCTGGATAACACAGTCTATCTGCAGGCCTTCGTAACCGGCTCGATTCTGCACGTGGTGCTGCATCAGCCCCATGGCCACATCGTTGACGACAAACAGGGCAAGTATGAATATCAGGCCGGCATCGGCAGCCTGCTGGGTATCGCCCTGCTGTTTGTGCTGCTGGCGTTCGACTCAGGCGGCCATGACCATCACGAACATAGCCACAGCAGCGAACAATTGCTCGACTGGATGCTGACCCTGGCTCCCGTGTTGCTGCTGAGCTATAGCCTGGCGGCGACGCGCTATCTGTTTGGCCTGTCGCCTCACCATGAGCGCCTGAGCCAGCGCTGGCTACAACGCCTGGCGGGACCAGAAGCCCTGGTGATCACCCTCTTGCTGCTGGGGCCTAGCCTGGCACTGATCCAGCTGATCGGCCTGACACTCGTGGGGATCTTACTCACCATGACCCGAGTCGAACCGACAGATCCCCATCAGGGGCTACCGGGTTCGGCCTGGCGCTTCGGCTTCGCCCACCTGGTGGATCGCAGCGCCCCCTGGATCATTCTCAGCCTGATACTGGCGAATCTGATCGGCCATCCGTCTGTGCCCCTCACCTCACCCCTGGTGCAGGTGGGCGTATTGCTCCTGCTGCTTCTGCCGATGCGTTTCTGTAACCTAGGCGGCGCGGTGCTGGCTCTGGCGTTGGCCTACAGTGGCTGGACCATGGAGGCGGTGATGTTGGTGCTGCTGGCGGCCCCGGTGTTTAACCTGTCGCAGCTCAAGCTGATGGACTGGACACAACGCCTGGCACTCACCGGCGTGATAGGCCTCTGCCTGCTGGGCACCCACTGGTTAATCCCTGAGTGGAGCCTGCTGCTCAGCCTGCCTGAGACGGTCAACCAGCTGAGTCTGGCTCTGGTCGCCATACTGTTTGCCGCCAGCCTGCTACGGCTGGGCCCGCGTAGGTTTATGGCTCGCATCATGCTTTGGAAGCCTAAGGCCCATGCTCACAGCCATGAGCATAATCACAGCCATGAGCATCAACACGGGCATACGCACAAGCACACTCATCACCACGAACACGAGCACGGTCAGCATTAACTAAGGGATAGCTTTTCTCGCCGCGGGGGGCTAAGTTAAGACAAACGCCCCCTCAGGAGCCATCCATGTGTATTCTCTTCGTCGCCCTGGACGTACATCCACAGTATCCCCTGATCCTTTGTGCTAACCGGGACGAGTTTCACCACAGGCCCACGGAGCCGGCGCACTTCTGGCCGCCGGACAAGCAACTGCTGGCGGGTAAAGATCTCGAAGCCGGTGGCAGCTGGCTCGGGGTGAATCGACAAGGCGAGATCGCCGCGCTCACCAATATTCGTGCGCCCGAGCTGCACGAGGCCAACCGCCATAGTCGGGGCGATCTGGTGATCAGGGCGCTGACACAATCCCAGACCATGACCACGCCCTGGCTCATGGAGCACAGCCAACACTATAACCCCTTCAATCTGCTGTTCGGCAAAGACCTGGATCTCTACTGCTATCACAGCATCAGCAAGACGGTGAAGCCGCTGTCACCTGGCTTTCATGCCATCAGCAACGGCGCCCTGGACGATATCTGGCCCAAGATGGCCAAGGGGACACAGGCATTAGAGCAGGAGATCGGCCGAAGCGGCGAGATAGACATTCAGGCCCTGCTGACCATAATGACCGACGAGCGACAGGCACCCGATGAAGATCTGCCACAAACCGGTGTCGCCCTGGAGTGGGAGCGTCTGCTCTCCTCTATCTACATCAAGCATCCGGAATATGGCACCCGCTCGACCTCCATCTTCCTGCGTGACAAGCAGGGCAAATGCGAGTTTATCGAGGTCAGGTATGACGGTAAGGGAAGAAACCTGGGCAAACAGGTATTTAAGTTTGCAGCGGCCCCGAGAATGAGGCCGCCACGGATAATGAATCGCCGGAATTTGCCTAATCCGACGAGTGATCGTGAGTGATCACCCACTTGTCATCTATCTTCTCCACCAAGAGGGTAAACACGCCGTTAGGCTTGTCTTTGACCCGAGTCAGCTGCCAGCGACCAACGACGATGGCGGCATAGTTGCTGAGCATCTTGGTCTCTTCTATGGTGAACTTGAGCTGGCCAAGGGTAGCCTTATCGGGATAGTTCTTCTTATAGGCCGCGAGTGTCTCAGCCCAGCCATAGCGGAATTTGTTGCCTGAGACGAAACGCATCTTGTCGCTCTGCCAGTAGCCTTGCATGTAGGCATCCAGATCGCCGCGATTCCAGGCAGCTTCCTGCTGGCGCAGAATATTGGCAATATCGTCCGTCGGCACCGCCTGCACCGGGAGTCCCAGCAGCAAGATCAGTAAAATCCATCCATTTTTAAGCATCATCATCTCCAGATGGGAGGCATTAGGGTATAGTATATAATAATGGTAAGGCATTATCTTCCCTATAAAAATGCCTCGTTAGACCGATTCAGTAGAGCCTAATTTATGTTTCAATCTTTGTGTAAAGCAATTCTCAAACTCAGCGGCTGGACCATAGACGGTCGCCTCCCCGAGGCGCCTCAATATATCGCCATCGTCGGCCCCCATACCAGCAACTGGGACTTCATCATAGGCGTATTGGCCCGGGGCGCCCTGGGACAGAAGATCCACTTTCTCGGCAAGCATCAGCTGTTTATTCCCCCCTGGGGCTGGTTGTTCCGTGCCATCGGCGGCACCCCTGTCGATCGCCGCAAGAGCAACAACCTGGTCGATGCCGTGGCGCAGCTGTTTCAGCAAGACCCCCAATTTAAGCTGGCCCTGGCACCTGAAGGGACCCGCAGCCCGGTCACACGCTGGAAGACGGGCTTCTACCATATCGCCAGCAAGGCACAGGTGCCCATAGTCACGGTAGCGCTGGATTTCGCCGGTAAACGGGTGGTGATCCCCGAGGCAATAAGCGTCACAGGCGATATCGACAAGGAGATGCCGCAGATCCTCGACTTCTACCGCAGCATCAAAGGTCGCCACGCCAAAGCCATCCCCGACTACCACGCCTAAGAGTACCTAACAGATTGCCAAACCCGGTCGCACTGGTTATAGTGCGGCCACACCTCATTTTGTATACAATCTTTTAGATGAACTTAGATACCTGGCTACTCTACCTGGCGGCTATCCTGCTGATCGCCATCTCACCCGGCACCATGGCGGTATTGTCCATGAGCCATGGGATCCATTTCGGCAAGGTACGTAGCCTGGCGACCGCCCTGGGGAGTGTCAGCTCGGCCCTCTTGCTGATGTTTGCCTCCGCTGCCGGATTGGGTGCCCTGCTGAGCGCCACAGAGTATGGCTTTACCCTGCTCAAATATTGCGGCGCGGCCTACCTCATCTACCTAGGGATCAAGTTGATATTGACCAAGGCCAGCGCACAGGGGCTGGATCTGCAACATATCAAGGGCAAGGGGTCGCCGAGGCAGATGTTTAAAGAGGCCTTCCTGGTGGGGATCAGTAATCCTAAGGATCTGCTCTTCTTCGGCGCCCTGTTTCCGCAATTTATCGATATCACGGCGCCCCAGGGGCCTCAGCTGGCGATACTGGCGCTCACCTGGGCCCTGGTGGACTTCAGCTTTGTGATGATCTACGCCAGCATGGCCAATGTGCTGGCGCCCAAACTCAGGGCCAGCAACCGCCTGCATTGGTTCGACCGCACCAGCGGCGGCGTGTTTCTTTCCCTGGCCGCCATACTGGTTACCCGAGACTAACCCTTAAGGCTGCGCACGTCGGCGCCGGTCGGTGCCTGGAAGGCGCGCAGGTTAAACTGGGGCAGAATCGCGTAGATATGATCGAAGATATCCGCCTGGATATCCTCATAGGCCGCCCAGCGAGTGTCGTTGGTGAAGATATAGATCTCGATCGGCAGCCCCTCGGTGGTCGGCGCCAGCTGACGCACCAGCAGGGTCATCTCCTGATGCACCTTAGGGTGTTTACGCATATATTCCAGCAGATAGGCCCTAAAGGTACCGACATTGGTGAGGTTGCGGCTGTTCACCGGCATGTCACCATCCTGAATATTGGCGTTGAATTCGGTGATCTCCGCCTGCTTACGTGCCAGATAGTCCTTCAGCAGGTTTATCTTACCTAGGCGTTTGAGCTGTTCGGCATTAAGGAAGGCGATGGAGTCGATATCGATATTCACCGCCCGCTTGATCCGCCTGCCACCCGACTCAGACATGCCGCGCCAGTTCTTGAAGGCGTCGGACACCAGGGCGTAGGCGGGGATCATTGTGATGGTCTTGTCCCAGTTCTGCACCTTGACCGTGGTCAGAGAGACCTCTTCCACCGCGCCGTCGGCGCCATACTTATCCATCTGGATCCAGTCGCCCGGGCTGACCATGCGGTTGGCCGCCAGCTGAATGCCGGCCACGAAGCCCAATATGGTGTCCTTAAACACCAACATCACCAGACCCGTGGCGACACCCAGGCCGCTGAGGAAGTAGACCGGCGACTGCTCGGCCAGTACCGAGATGGAGATGATGATGGCGACGAAAAACATGAACAGCTTGAGCAGCTGCACGAAACTCTTTATCGGTAATCGGCGGCTGATCAAGTTGACGTCGGCGATCTCGTTGCCTGCGTCCAGCACGCTGAAGACGGCGCGCACGAAGAAGATAACAATCGCCACATCCAGCAGTCTGTCCGCCAGGCTACTGAGCAGCGGATGCTCCACCAACGCCAGCGGCAGCAGGATATTGAGGATCAGCGCAGGCACCAGCTTAGCCAGCTTCTCCAGCACCCTATGCTGCATGAAGATATCGTCCCAACGCACCTTAGACCGCTGGATCACTATGTTCATGGTGCTCACCACACCGCGTTTTACCACCACATAACCTATGAAGGCGATCAGCAGACAGGCAAACACCATGATGCCGGTCGATACTCCATCCGCTGGACTATCTATGCCGAAGTGGGTCAACCAGAGCGACACCTGCGAGCGTAATTCTTGATCCAAAATTCTCTCTCCTTGCTATTTCACCTTAGGTGATAAAACCGCTAAAGACCATGCAACAAGGCCATTTCAGCACACCAACAAAAGCGATACAACTACCTATTTTAAAAGCTATTTTAGCCTATCCAATTGACTGTAATACAGAGATTCTCAACAATCCATAGTACCTAGGGCCTGCTGACCTTTCCTATCTGTTTTTGCGGCAGTTTGCAGCTGATGGATACAAGGTGCAGCCTAAGGGGTTCATCTCGACGCGTCTATCTCATCCTTGTTAGCCATTCACATAGTGCAACTATGCCTCATGGCTCACGCCTTGAGCAAAACCCGTTGAGATTGAACAAAAATCAAACCGAAAAAATCACAGCCCCTAGAAAGGAGAAAGTTATGTTAAAGCCTCTGCTCGGCGCGGTGCTGCTCATCGCTGCCAGCCCCCTGATGGCCGCAGACCAACAACAGCAAGGTCCCAGCCCCAGGACGGCCATCACACTGGACTACCTTGCGGCCGACTCCTCCCTCTATGGCATCACCCTGGCACCGAGCCATTATGACAGGAACTATGCCAACTGGGGCTACTATCTGGGCTATGCCCAGAGTGAGAAGCGTGACATCGCCGTCGAGGCACCCAGCGAGGCCTATTCCCAGGACAAGCTGTGGCGATTCGGGCTCAGCTATGGGCTCACAGACCATCTCAGTCTCTATGGCGGCGCCAGCGCCTACACCCATGAATACTCCTACACCAATAATATCTCGCCGCGTATCGTCGGCGGCAAACCCACCTGGGAGACGGAGCGAGACACCCGCTGGGGCGGCGAGCTCGGTGTACGCTACCGGGTGGGTCGTCATCTGGTATTGGGTCTAGGCTATGACTCCGCCAGCGAATCGGCGCTCTTCAGCCTGGGCTATAGCAACTAAAATCCCCTATTCGCGATCTCGGCATATAGGAATTTCCACCGAGTTTGACTATGCTAGTGACCACAGACAAACCGCTAAAACTGGTTAAATTCAATGTATAAAGCACTACAAAGCTGCGCCATCATGGCACTCTTCCTCCTGGTGGCTCCCGCCTTTGCAGCCGATAAGGCTGATGATGCCGTTGCCCTGATCACCCTGGAGAATGGCGCCACCGTCAGACTCAACGCCGACTTTACCTGGGAATATGTTTTCCTGACGCCGCAGGCTAACGCGGCGACGACCGAGCCCCTGGCAAGCACAGAAAGCCAGGCGACGACAGAGACAGTCCAGACTCAAACGAGTACAGAGGCCAGCCAGGCAGTCGCTCAGGCTGCCAAGGTACAGCCCGTAGTGATCGCCAGCGGCCCGGTAGTGGGCGGTGCCATGACGGCGTCGGCCATGGATCATGCCAACCTGCTCAGAGCCACCGCCAAGGGCGGCGCCAAGGTGAGCTACCTCAAGAGTCAGTGGGACAGCAAGGGACGTCTGGGACTCAACTTCGAGCTCAGCAGCAACAGCGAAGAAAATTATGTGATCATCGAGATGGAGATAGGCCTGTTCGCCGACTCCGGCGAGCTGATCAAGACGGAGACGGTCAACGTCTGGCAGGCGATCTTCCGTGTACCCGAGACCTATCTGCGTAAGGGGCAGACACGCAACAGCGAGACCTTCTGGATCGAAGGCATCGACAAGGCCCAGTGGAGCGAGGAGCTGATGACGCTGAAGATCATCGACATGAGCTCGCGCTAACGACGGCGTGAGTATCGAGTAGAAAGTAGAAACAGGCCCTAGTGGCCTGTTTTGTTATGCGGGCACGGCGGCCATGGTCTCTGGCATCTTAACCGCCACCATATGGCCACGGGCGCACACCTTACCGGCGGCCGACAGGCTTATCTCCACCACGACCTTGCGTGGCTTCACCTCTTTGATCTCGCCAATTAACTCGAGTTCGACTCCCATGGGGGTCGGTGCCAGATAATCTATGTTGAGGGCGGCGGTGACGAAGCGCGGCGGTTCATCTAACTGCTCGCCCGCCTGCTCTAATGCTCGCTGCGCCGCGGCGCTGGCACTGCCCGTGCCGTGACAGTCGATCAAGGATGCGATCAGGCCACCGTAGACGAAGCCGGGGATCGCCGTATGAAAGGGCTCGGGGGTAAAGCGGGCTATGGTCTGCTCGCCGCGCCAATAACTCTTGAGTCGATGGCCCAGCTCATTGTTACGACCACAGCCATAGCAGTGGCTCAAGTCATCTGGGTAGGCATCCTGAAAAGCGATTCCCTGCATGGCATTCTCCTCATCAAACTGTCTTATTCATTAGCTGTCTTATGCGTTAGCGGCCTTCTACGCTAACGGCCCAACGGATGGATGGCAACACAGACTTATGTACTAGGTCTATATGTGCTGGCGCTTTGGCTAGCGAGTGTAGGCGCAATAAAAAAGGGCCCTAGGGCCCTTTTTTCCACGGCATAAACACTACAGGCTAGGCAACACACCCGCTGGCAGGTATGCGTTGTAGCTGGCGCTCAGCAAGAGATCGGTAGCCGCCTCGATATCCGGACCGAAGAATCTGTCCTTGTCATAGTAGGCCACCACCTCACGCAGCTCGGCCTTGGCTTTGGCCACGGCAGTCGCGGGCTGCAGCGGAGCGCGGAAATCCAGTCCCTGGGCCGCCGCCAGCAGTTCGACCGCCAGCACGCCACGGGTGTTCTCCGACATATCACGCAGACGGCGCGCCGCGAAGGTCGCCATAGAGACGTGATCTTCCTGGTTAGCCGAGGTCGGTAGGCTGTCTACCGAGGCTGGATGGGCGTAGGTCTTGTTCTCAGAGGCCAGGGCCGCCGCCGTCACCTGTGCGATCATGAAGCCAGAGTTCACTCCGCCGTTCTCCACCAAAAATGGTGGCAACTTAGAGAGGTTAGAGTCGATCAACAGGGCGATACGACGCTCGGCGATAGAACCCAGCTCGGCGATGGCAATCGCCAGGTTATCCGCCGCCATGGCGACAGGCTCGGCGTGGAAGTTACCGCCCGAGATGATGTCACCTGTGTCCTGGAATACCAATGGGTTATCGGTTACGCCGTTAGCCTCTGTGGCCAGCACCTCGGCGGCGTGACGGATCTGGGTCAGACAGGCGCCCAGCACCTGTGGCTGACAGCGCAGCGAGTATGGATCTTGCACCTTCTCACAGTTCACATGATCCAGGCTGATCTCAGACTCTTCACCCAGCAAGTGGCGGAACACGGCGGCCGAATCTATCTGTCCTTTCTGACCACGCGCCGCATGGATGCGTGGGTCGAACGGACTACGGCTACCCATGGCGGCCTCGACGCTCATGGCGCCGATAACAGAGCTGGCGGCAAACAGGTCTTCGGCGTTAAACAGGCCTTCCAGCGCCAGTGCGGTGGATGCCTGGGTACCGTTAAGCAGCGCCAGACCTTCCTTAGCGGCCAGTTCGATAGGCTTGAGACCGGCGATCTCCAGGCCTTCGGCGGCAGAGATGATCTGCCCCTTGTGGCTCATCTCACCCTCGCCCAGCAGCGGCAGGCACATGTGCGACAGTGGAGCCAGGTCGCCCGAGGCGCCAACAGATCCTTTCTCTGGCACACATGGGTAGACTTCGGCGTTCACCAGGGCGATCAGGAAGTTTATCACCTCGAGACGAATACCAGAGAAGCCACGGCTCAGTGAGTTGATCTTCAGTACCATCATCAGACGCACGGTGGCATCTTGCATGTACTGGCCGGTACCGGCGGCGTGAGACAGCACGATAGAGCGCTGTAGCAGCTGCAGATCTTCCTCGCCAATCTTAGTGTTGGCCAGCAGACCGAAACCTGTGTTGATGCCGTAGACGGTGCGGCCTTCGTCGATCACCTTCTGCACCAGACCCGCGCTGGTGTTGATATCGGCGACCGCGCTGTCGCACAGTTCCAGGCTCACCTTGCCACGGCTAATGCTTCTCAGCTGCGCCAGGCTCAGGGTGCCCGGCTTTAATACTAGATGACTCATTTATTCAACCTCTTGTTTTTATTATTTGTTTAAAGGTCAAGCATCGGCAGGTCCAGACCCTGCTCCTTGGCGCACTGCTTGGCAATCTCGTAGCCCGCATCGGCATGACGCATCACGCCTGTGGCCGGATCGTTCCACAGCACACGGCCCAGACGCGCCTCGGCCTCGTCGGTACCGTCGGCAACGATCACCACACCCGAGTGCTGGCTGAAGCCCATGCCGACGCCGCCGCCATGGTGAAGCGAAACCCAAGTCGCGCCGCTTGCTGTGTTCAGCAGGGCGTTCATCAGCGGCCAATCCGATACCGCATCGCTGCCGTCCAGCATAGACTCGGTCTCACGGTTAGGGCTGGCAACCGAGCCAGAATCCAGATGGTCACGACCGATCACGATAGGCGCAGACAGCTCGCCGTTTTTCACCATCTCGTTGAAGGCCTTGGCCAGACGCGCCCTGTCTTTCAGGCCGACCCAGCAGATACGCGCCGGTAGCCCCTGGAAGGCGATGCGCTCGCGCGCCATGTCCAGCCAGTTGTGCAGGTGAGGGTTGTCTGGGATCAGCTCCTTAACCTTAGCGTCTGTCTTGTAAATATCTTGCGGATCGCCAGAGAGCGCCGCCCAGCGGAAGGGACCAATGCCTTCGCAGAAGAGTGGACGCACATAGGCTGGCACGAAGCCGGGGAAGTCGAAGGCATTTTCCACGCCCTCTTCGAACGCCATCTGGCGAATGTTGTTACCATAGTCAGTGGTTGCCGCGCCCGCCGCCTGTAGGGCCAGCATAGCTCTCACCTGCACCGCCATCGACTGCTTGGCAGCCTTGACCACGGCCGCCTCATCCTTCTTACGCATCTCGGCGGCATACTCTAATGTCCAGCCCTGTGGCAGGTAGCCGTTCAGTGGGTCGTGGGCAGAGGTCTGGTCGGTTACCACATCTGGGGTGATGCCGCGTTCCACCAGCTCGGCAAACACGTCGGCGGCATTGGCCAGCAGGCCGACAGACACGGGCTTACCGCTCTTATTGGCTTCGTCGATCATCGCCAGCGCCTCATCCAGGCTAGTGGCCTTCTTGTCCACATAACGGGTACGCAGACGGAAATCGATACGGGTCTCATCCACCTCACAGGCCAGCACAGAGTAGCCCGCCATGGTACCGGCTAGTGGCTGCGCGCCCCCCATGCCACCCAGGCCACCGGTGAGGATCCACTTGCCGCTGGCATCGCCACCAAAGTGCTGCTTGGCCATGGCCACGAAGGTCTCGTAGGTGCCCTGAACTATGCCCTGTGAGCCGATGTAGATCCAAGAACCGGCTGTCATCTGGCCATACATGGCCAGGCCCTTCTTATCCAGCTCGTTGAAGTGTTCCCAGTTAGCCCAGTGTGGCACCAGGTTAGAGTTGGCGATGATGACGCGCGGCGCATTGCTGTGGGTCTTGAACACGCCCACAGGCTTGCCCGACTGAACCAGCAGGGTCTCATCTTCTTCGAGGCGCTGTAGCACCTCTACTATCTTGTCGTAGCACTGCCAGTCGCGCGCCGCACGGCCGATACCACCGTAGACCACCAGGTCTTCCGGGCGCTCGGCCACATCAGGGTGCAGGTTGTTCATCAACATGCGCATCGGCGCCTCGGTGAGCCAGCTCTTACAGCTCAGCGTGGTACCATGTGGCGCGATAATGCGACGGCTTGGGTCGTGTCTCTTATCCATTCTTGCTTACCTCAATTGTGCTTGTCTTAATGACATTATTTTTATGTTTATCTGTGACTTACTACCTGTCGTAACCTATTGGCTACTGAGGGAACAGGCGGTCCCGAAATCTGTTGCGCCGACTAGCGATTAAAGGTCAGGTGTCCACCTAGGCGGAAACGGCTGCCCGGATGCAGCAGGCGGGCAAAACTCACCACCCCCTGGCGGGACCAGGTGCGACGCAGAATCTGCAGGCAAGGTTCGCTAGATTCTATCTGCAGACGCGCGCGCTGAGTCTCATCGGCCACCACAGCCTCTATGGTGTGGCGGGCCTCGGTAAGTGGCGCCACAAAGGAGAGATATTCGTGGGGCGTCTGCAGGCTAAAGTCCTGATCCAGGTAGTCGGGCACCAGCTGCGGATTAACGAAACGCTCCTCCAACTGCAGCGGCGTCCCCTGCTCGCAGTGCACCAGCACCGAGTAGAACACCTCACTGCCCTCCTCCAGCCCCAGTGAGATAGCGATGGGCGCCGTGGCGCGAACACGGGTCAACTCGAGCTGATTGACGCTATAGCCATGGCCCCTGTCCTTGATCTCGTCGGCAATGTTGCGGATCGCCATCATGGAAGACTGAGACTTGAGTCCGGCCACGAAGGTGCCCAGGCCCTGAGAACGCTCCAGCACCCCAGATTCGGTCAACTCGGTCAGGGCGCGGCGCGCCGTCATGCGGCTGCAGCCAAAGAGTTCGGCCAGCTGGTTCTCCGACGGCACGCGGCTATGCTGCTGCCACTGGCCAGATTCCACCTTGGTCAGAATGAACTGTTTGATCTCTGCAAACTTGGGCGTCGCCATCTCTGCTCCTTGTGGGCTGCCGGGTTGCTATCGCCCCGGACATAGCCGCAAACTCAATTACACTTTTCAAATGCTGAAATTTATCGCTATAATCCTAGCTTGTATATACAAGTAAATACAAGCTAGCTCACACAAATTTATTGCCGCCCTCAGAGGGGCGCGCCACTTGAGGGATACACAATGACTTGGGATCAGGTTTGGATTGACGTCAACATCGCCACTATGGACCCTGAAAATTCAGCGCCTTATGGTGCGATCACCGATGCCGCCATCGCCGTCAAGGCGGGTAAGATCGCCTGGATGGGTCCCCGCAGCGAACTGCCCGAGTTCGATGTGTTGTCAACGCCGGTTTACAGGGGCAAGGGCGGCTGGCTCACACCCGGCCTTATCGACGCACATACCCACCTGGTGTTTGCCGGCAACCGCGCCAACGAGTTTGAGTTACGCCTGCAAGGCGCCAGCTATGAAGAGATCGCCCGCGCCGGCGGCGGCATCATCAGCACGGTCAAGGCCTGCCGCGAGGCCAGCGAGGCCGAGCTGTTCGAGCTGGGACGCCAACGCCTCAACGCCCTCGCCAAGGAGGGGGTGACCACGGTCGAGATAAAATCCGGCTATGGCCTAGATACCGAAACCGAACTCAAGCTGCTCAGGGTCGCCCGCGAACTGGGCAAGCATCACCATGTGGATGTGAAGACCACCTTCCTCGGCGCCCACGCCATCCCGCCCGAGTACAAAGACAACAGTGACGCCTATGTAGATCTGGTGGTCGATGAGATGCTACCCGCGGTGATCCAAGAGGGGCTGGCCGATGCCGTGGATGTCTTCTGCGAGAATATCGCCTTCAGCCTGACACAGACAGAGCGGGTGCTTAGCGCGGCCAAACAGGCCGGACTGGATATCAAGCTGCACGCCGAGCAGCTTTCGAACCTGGGCGGTTCGGCCATGGCGGCCGAATTGGGCGCCAAGTCGGTGGATCATATCGAATATCTGGATGAGGCGGGCGTTAAGGCACTGAGCGAGAGCGGCACCTGCGCCACCCTGCTACCCTGCGCCTTCTACTTCCTACGGGAAACCCAGATGCCGCCTATCGACCTGCTACGTCAATACGAGGTGCCCATGGTGCTGGCCAGCGACTACAACCCAGGCTCGTCGCCGCTCTGCTCTAGCCTGCTGATGCTCAACATGGGCTGTACCCTGTTCCGCCTCACTCCAGAGGAAGCCCTGGCAGGTATGACACGCAACGCCGCCAAGGCGCTGGGCGTCGAGGCATCCGTCGGCGTACTCAAGGTCGGCATGCAGGCCGACTTCTGTCTGTGGGATATCACCACGCCCGCCGCCCTCGCCTACAGCTATGGAGTGGATGTGTGTAAGGAAGTGGTGAAAAACGGGAACCTGGTTCATCAATAATGATGTTAGGCCGCCTGAGCGATGAGGCGAACTCATCGTTTAGGCTGGCTCCTGAGCCAAATTTTTCATTTGATAGGTGTTTGAAAAACATAACGATTTGGCAATCTATCACCTGCGGTGGGTGCAGCATAGGGACATGCCAATGTCGTGATCACTGGGATGTGAAAGAACGACCTCATGTGCAAGCACGCTTTTGGCAAGGTGAGTGAAGCGTAGCTTCTCGCTCACGAACGAGAGGCATGGATGCCGAACTGGCAGTTAAACAGGGACGTTATTCAAGACCATCCCTAAATGAACTGTAATGGCATAAATGCCGAAAATGACTTTCTCCCCAGCAAATCTAGAGTCGGAAACTCTTCTCTTCAGGTATCGATATTTGATAGGTGTTTTTAAACCATAACACCTTGGCAATCTATCACCTGCGGTGGGCTTATGTGCAAGCACGCTTTTGGCTCGCAGCAAGCCCATCCCTGGGTGCTCTGCGGTGGCATCCATGCCACCGAAGGCCAAAAGCGTGCTTACACCCGGTCATCTGTCTCTTCGATTTGACCTACTATTGTCCGACTTAAGAAACGACTGCATCTAAACATTTCCTTTTAGTTAGGTAGTCGTGTGCTAAATCGGAGATATCACAACCTATCGCTTTCCGCTCTAAATTATTAGCCGCGATTAATGTTGAACCTGAGCCAAAAAAGGGATCAACAACTAACTGACCTTCGCTAGAGCTTTGTTTTATAAGTGTTTCAATTAGTTCTACAGGCTTTTCGGTTGGATAACCACGATGTATCCGTTTACATTCTAATACATCAGGAATGCCTAGATCATTTAGCTTACGCTTTCCCTTTTCAAAGAAGAGAATAAATTCGTATTTCGCTCTATAGTGGTACCCCATGCCAATTGCAAGTTTATTCCAAACGATTGGTTTCCAAAACTTAAATCCCACTTTCTCAGCAATTGGTTTAACGTAGAACATCGTTTCTTGATCGCAAAATAAATAGAAATGAGAATTTTTCTTAAGAACCCTATATATTTCTATAAATAGCTGTTCAAATCGTTCATTCGGGAAAATATCAAACCATTGGTTATTAGAACCACTGCTAATTTTCAACCGTGTTGTAGTTCCAATCTTTCGGTGTTTTTCAAGAGATTCATATGGGGGATCGGTAATAATTAAATCAACGCTCGCATCTGCGAGCGTCGATAACCAATGAACAGCATCATTCTGGAATAACTGCATTTAAGCCTACTAAAAAGTACTACAAAGACGACCATTGAAGTGTACTGTTGACTCTTGGCCTTTGTCTAATCCTCTACAATCAATGCAGTAGCTTTGATGCCCATCAGGATTCCTGGCTGTAACACGGGCTGGAGTCTTACCAAATTGTCCAGGATAAGGATGAAATATGTGCTCAGAACCATTAGCTGCTGAACAATGCGGGCAAGATTTAAATTTCTGACCAGAATTTGAATCAGTTTTTGTTAACATTCCGCTATTCAATTTAGAACCACAACATGTACATCCCATATAAAATTCCTTTTTAACCTTCAACAATTGAAATTAATCAAGGTTGATGTGAATAACAGAATTAATGCACTCATCCTTGAATACAAACACCACAAGCCTGTTCGATATTTGATCAATTGTAAAGAGATTAATCTAATATTTTTATATTCAGATTACGTAACTTCGAAGAGACGTTGGATAAGGTGTGTAGGTATGTCTGAGGGTATCGAAGACAGAGGCGAAGACGTACCTGCACATAAGGTCGTTTCTTCGCATCCATACGATCGCGACATTGGTATATCCCTAAACCGCACCCGCGGCAGGCGATTAGTAACAGTAGCCACTCGACTAACAAATTCATTAGTAAACGCGGTGGAACTAGGGAAGGTGCGAATAAGTCCCGTGCTTGCTCTGCGTGTGCTTAAAGTGGATAGATGCTAGGCACAGTTTGCAGCGAATGGCCCTAGTCCTTCGCAAGAACTGTAACGCAGCAAATACCGCTGTAAGCCTCGCCCTGCGGGGCTTTGATAGCAACACCATTTCGGCGTTATTCAACTTCAGCAGGCCTCGGCATGCCCTCAGTTGAATGCCTTGAACTGTCGCTGCTATCAAAGCCAGAGCTGTGAACACTGCCCGAGTTGCACTGGGGGCACTTTACCGTGCCGTAGGAGCAGAATACGCAGCAGTCGCCGGGCAGGGGCTTGAGCAGCTTATGGCAGCCTTGGCACTCGTAGAAGAACTGGCAGGCATTGGTGGGCATAGTCTCCTGCCGAATATGTCCACAATGGGGGCAGGTGATTTCAGACGTTAACACCAGATCACTAACCATGACTCGCTAAACCTCACAGACAATAGATCTTAACCCTAAACTACGCCTGTTGCGCGCAAATAAACAGCGGCTACAGGTCTTACACGCAATAGAAAATAACCAGCCATAAGGCTGGAGCAGAAAAGGGACGAATAAGTGAGACCAGGGCGCCGCCAGAAGATGCCCAGATAAAAACTAGGCTGCCTGGTTGCCGGTCAGCTCACTGTCGTGATCGTGAATGAAGTCTTCCATAAACCAGGCGCAGAAGGTGTGGCGACCATCGACCCCGGCCTTACCATAGATGGTGGAGGCCTGTTGGCGTACCGTCTTCTCCTTGGTCTGGCGAACCTCGGCCATCTCCTTGAAGCTGAGCCCCTTGAGGATGAGAAATGCCACCTGTTGCTCGCTCTTGGTAAAGCCCCAGGTGTCGAACTGGCTCGCCACCGCCTGGCTGTATTCCTGGCGTGCGGTGCGCATCTGGCTCGACAGGTTGTCTATCTGCTTGTCTGCCTGGGCGAGCCTGTGGGCCAAGGCTTTGACCTGACGCGAACGGCGCACTAAGTCACGGCTCAGGTAGAGGGTAGCGATCACCGTAAGCAGCACAAGAACACTTTCTTGAGCGATATGCCAGGCGGGGATCTCCAGCTGCACGTCGGCAACGATATCCACCAGCTTAAACAACATGATAAGCACCAAGAGGGCGATGATAACCAGATCCTTTTTCATGGATATTCCTACTCCTATCGCTGACAAACCGGCACTCAGTTAAGCGCCACACAGCTAAAATCCACAGACAAACCTACAGCCGACGGCCAAGCATAGCGGAAAGCAAAGCAACATAAAATCAGCTAGTTAACTTATGGTACATATGTACCATGAGCCACTTTATGATACATCCCTCTCAAGACGTGGGCGGCTCGATCACTAGACTAACGGCACACTTTAATACCACAGAAATCACTTATGTCCGTCGTTAAGTCTTGTATCAAGATATGTCTGTTGACCGCATTAAGTAGCAGTAGTTTCTTTGGCTATGCGGCCTCGACACATCAACTCCATCACCTGCTGAAGATCAGTAAGTCCCGGCTACCCAATGCCGGCGCACAGGCCCCCGCCTTCGAAGATGAACGAGCCCAACAGCTGAGCAGTTCGTCCTGGTTGATGGGGCTGCCCAGCATCAGCCTGAGTCATTTGGGGAGCCTGGACAAGGGTAGCCGCTATGAGCAGGAGGTATCGCTCAATCTACCGCTAAAATCACCCGGCGCCTACGACAGCGACAGCCAGATACAGCAGCTATCCCAGGCCATCGGCAGCCAGCAGCAGGCGCTGCAGAACCTCTACCTCTCAGGGCTAATCCGCCAGAGCATCTGGGACTATCGTATCGCCACGGTCAAACTGCAACAGCTGGAGCGCAAGCGAAAGCTGCTGGATAAGCTGCACCAACAACAGAAAAGCCTGACCGACGTGGGCGAACTGCCCCTGGCCAACCTGTTGTTACTCGAACGCGAACAGGTAGATATCGACCTGCAGCAGATCCAGCTTAAACAGCAACAGGCCGAGGCGGTCTCGCTGTTTTACCGCCTCACGGGTCAGCAGCAGCCCCCCCTGGCGGTAGATGATGAGCCGGATACCGAGGTAACCCCCTTATCCCAGTTCGACAACCAACTGGCCAAGCACCCACTGTGGCAACTGCAGCGCCTACAGCAACAACAGGCAAGGCTGCTGATCGAGCGTCAGCAGGCGGGCACACAAGATCCCTGGATACTCTATCTCACCGCCAAGCGCACCGCCGACGAGCAGCTCGACGACAACCAGCTGGGCCTGGGGATCACTGTGCCGCTGGGGCTAAGCTCCGCCCTGTCCCAGAGCGATCTGGCCAACTGGCAACAGACCAACCAGGAGCAGTTACTGCAGAGCGATCGCACCTATCTGCAGCTCAAGACCCAGGCCGAGAAGCTGGCCAAGCAGCAAGAGACCCTCAGCGAGCAGCAAAGGTTGCTAAAGCGGGGACTATCACTGAGCCGCACCATCACAGAAGAGCTGGCCAAGGTGAAGGAGCAGAATCAGGTGAGCTATGAGATCTGGCTGCGCCGCTACATGGATGCACTGGATACCGAATCGCGCCTGGTATTGAACCGGGTCAGCCAACAACAACTTCATTCCCAGCAACTACAAGCCTTAGGAATCTCATTATGATGGCCAAGTATGGCGCCAGCCTCCTCTGTTTATCCGCGTTTCTCTCCGCCAGCCTTATACATCCCGCTCAGGCCGAGCCATTAAGCTTAGAGACCCTAGGCAAGCTCGCCTTAAGCTATGTGCAGCCGCAGAAGGTCGCCAGCTATGAAGGGAGCACCCTGCCCGCCCAGGTTGCCCGTCTGCCCGGCAACGACTACTGGGTCAGCACACCAGAAAATATTCAACAGGTCACCTTCCTGGTAGGACAGGGTCAGCCCGTCACTCAGGGCCAGGCCATCGCCAGATTGACCGGCCCCGAGGTGTTTCACTTTCTGGCCCAGGTCGAGGCCGCCAGCAGCCTGTATCAGCTGGCGAAACAGCGTTATGACCGTAACCGCCCTTTGCTGAAGAATGGCAGTATCAGCGCCGAAAAGTGGCGCGAGATCAGCCAGGACTTCTTTGCCAGCCACCTCGAATATGAGCATATGCAGCACTTCATGGCCATGGTGCTCGCCAAGGATGAGGCCAGCGAGTCGCTGACAATCGGCGCGCCGGTCGCCGGTATCGTCAAACTCAATCAGCTGGACACGCCATATCATGCCGGTGCGCAGCTCTTCTCGTTAGTGCCCAGCGACGCCATTCGCGTCAGGGTCAATGTGCCCATGAGTCAGTCGGTCTCGCTGTCGGCCATCAACATCAATGAGTGCCATCTCACCATAGATGCCCAATCGGCCATCGCCGACGGCGCCTTCATCAACGCCTGGTCTCAGCCCGTGCCACAGGATTGTAACTTGTTGCTGGGCCAGCAGATCACTGTGATACCCGAGTATCAAAAGGCCGTCTATCTGCTGCCCAAATACAGCGTCTTCAGCTGGTCGCGCGAAAGCCAGGTCTTTACCCGACATGACAGCCAGCTCAAGGCTATCACCATAGAGATTCTGGGTTCGACACCCGAGCAATATATTGTCGCCAGCGACCAGGATCTGAGCCAGATGCAGGTATTGTCGCAATCTGTGGCGGCGGTAAAAGGGATCATGCTTGGCCTAGGGGGCGAATAAGATGCTGACCTCGGTAATACGTTTCTCTCTCACCCAGCGCCTGTTTGTGCTGATCGTCGCCGCCATACTCATGGCCGCCGGCGGCAGAGCCTGGCTGGCAATCCCCCTGGACGCCTTTCCCGATATTTCACCAACCCAGGTGAAGATCATCCTCAAGGCACCAGGCATGACGCCAGAGGAGATAGAGGCGCAGATCACTGTCCCCATAGAGACTGAGCTTTTGGGGATCCCCAACCAGGCCATTCTGCGCTCGACCACCAAGTACGCCATCAGCGACATCACCCTCGACTTTGCCGAAGGCACAGATATCTACTGGGCGAGACAACAGGTGAGCGAACGCCTGTCCGCCGTGTGGGACAGCTTCCCCGAAGGCGTTTCGGGCGGCGTCGCCCCCATGAGCACCCCCTTGAGCGAGATCTTCATGTTCTCCCTGGAAAACCCCAACCTGTCGCTGATGGAGCGCAGGCAACTGTTGGAATGGGAGGTTCGCCCCCTGCTGCGCACAGTGCCTGGGGTGGCCGACGTCAACATTCTCGGCGGCTACGCCAAGAGCTTTAGCATCAATCCGAATCCCGCGGCCATGGCGGCGGCCAGCATCAGCTTTGCCGATCTGCAACAGGCGATCCGTGACAACAACCATAACGAAGGCGCCGGCAAGCTCACCATAGGCACAGATACCATCATAGTGCGTGCCGAAGGCCGTATCGATGATATTGATGAGCTAAGACAACTCGTGGTCAAGGCAGACGATGCCAAGGTCTACCGCCTGCTGGATCTGGCGGATATTCAGATTGGTCACCTGGCGCGTTACGGTGCGGTCACCAAAGATGGCGAGGAGACCGCCGAGGCGCTGATCATCGCCCTCAAGGATACCAACACTGCCCAGGTTGTGGATGGCATCAAGCAGAAGCTGGCGCAGATCCAGGCCAGCCTGCCACAAGGCAGCGAGATCAACACCTTCTACGATCGCGCCAACCTGATCGGCACCGCCATAGACACCATCTCCAGCGCCCTCTTCGAGGCGGTACTCCTGGTGATCGTGCTGCTGGCGCTGTTTCTGGGTAACGTTCGCGCCGCCCTAGTGGTATCACTCTCACTACCGCTGGCCGCCCTGATGACCTTCCTGCTGATGGATCTGTTCGACCTGTCGGCCAACCTGATGAGCCTCGGCGGCCTAGTGATCGCCATCGGCATGTTGGTGGATTCCTCTGTGGTGGTGGTCGAGAACATGGTGAACCAGATCGCCGCCAAGCAGCAACTGCCACGCCTACATTTGATCTTCCGCGCCACTAAGGATGTCGCCATCCCCGTGGTCTCGGGCACCATCATAGTCATCATCGTCTTCTCGCCCCTGCTGACCCTAACAGGACTCGAGGGCAAGCTATTTACCCCGGTGGCGGTCACCATAGTGTTTGCCATGCTCTCCTCTCTGGTGCTGGCACTTACTGTTATCCCAGTGATCGCCTCCTATCTGGTGAATGAGAAGGCGGCGCAGGAACCCAAGGCGATCGAGAAGCTCAAGGCCAGCTACCTGAGGAGCCTGAAACGCACCTTCGAGGCGAAGCGGCGCTTCATGCTAATCGCCTTTAGCCTACTGTTTGTCAGCCTGGGGCTGTTTAGCCTGGTGGGCAAGACTTTCATGCCGACCCTGGACGAGGGCGATATTATCTTACAGCTGGAGAAGTCGCCCTCAATCTCGCTGGAGGCCTCCATCGCCATCGACAAACAGATACAACAGACACTGCTGAGTAAGGTACCGGAGATCAAACAGATGGTCGCCCGCACCGGCGCCGACGAGATAGGCCTTGATCCCATGGGACTGAACGAGACAGATGTGTTTCTCGAACTCACGCCCCACAGCGAGTGGCGTTTCGACACCAAGACTGAGCTAATCGAGGCAATTCGCACCGAGCTATTACAATACGCCGGAGTCAACTTCAACTTTACCCAGCCGATCCAGATGCGGGTCTCGGAGATGCTCACCGGCAGCATTGGCGATGTGGCCATCAAGGTGTTTGGCACAAATATCGATACCCTAGGCGCGCTGACCGGACAGATCCAGCAACTGGTACATGAGACTCAGGGCAGTGTGGATGTGAAGATGTCGCTGATCGAGGGCAGCCCCTTCATCAACCTCACCCTGGATAACGAGCTGGCCCGCGGGTTCGGCATGAGCACCCTGGAGTTTGCCCGCTACCTCAAGAGCCAGCTGGAAGGCGTGGCGGTGACCGAGGTGCTGCAAGGTAAGAAGCGCACTCCTGTGTTGCTCGCCAGCGGCGAGGGCAGACTGGCCAGCATCAAGGAGCTGGAACAACAGTTGCTGGTGATGCCGGATCACTCCCTCAGACGCCTGACCGATGTGGCCAGACTCAGCTTTAAAGAGGGGCCGATATTGATAGAGAGGGAACAGGGCGATCGCTTCTCGGTGATCACCACCAATGTCGAGGGGCGGGATATCGTCGGCTTCGTCGAGGAGCTTAACGACAAGATAGCCGCACAAGTCAAGCTGCCCGCCGGCTACAGCGTCAGCTTCGGCGGCGAATTTGAAAACCAGCAGCGTGCCACCAACAACCTGCTACTGGTGATCCCTATCGCCATGGCGCTGATCACCCTGATCCTGTTTACCACCTTCGGTTCACTGCCTAAGGCGGGGCTGATCCTGGCCAACGTGCCCTTCGCCATGATGGGCGGCATCGTCAGCCTCTACCTGTCGGGGGAATACCTGTCGGTACCCGCGTCGGTGGGCTTCATCGCCCTACTTGGGGTGGCGGTGCTCAACGGCGTGGTGATGGTCAGCTACTATGAGCAGACCCGTCACCTGTTTAGCGACCTGCTGGTGCGCGTCGAACAGGGCGCCATGCGACGCCTGCGGCCGATCCTGATGACGGCCACCACCGCCATGTTCGGCCTGATGCCGCTGGTGTTTGCCACTGGGCCTGGGGCCGAAATTCAAAAGCCCCTCGCCATAGTGGTGATTGGCGGTCTAATGACCTCCACCATCACCACCCTCTATCTGTTGCCTATCCTCTATTACTGGCTGGAGAAACGCCAATGAGCAGCGAACAACTACTGGTGCTGATCGCCCAGAATGATATAAAAGACGACATAGTCGACACCCTGATCGAGCTGGATTTTCTCTCCGGCTTCAGTCTGGGCAATATCTGCGGCTTCAGTCGCGAACATAGCCACTTCAATATCAAGGAGCAGGTGGAGGGCTATCGGGAGTTCTGCAAGTTCGAGATCATGCACCCCGCCAGCCAGCAGCAGGCCCTGCTCACCGAGCTTTCCAGGGTGTGTCAGCACAATCCCTGCCGCTACTGGATCATGCCGATCCAGCAGACGGGCACCCTGTGCTAACCTAGATAACGCCTTAGGCCTGTACTCTTTAGCCTATGACTTAAGAGCTAAGGGCCTAAGGCTTGCCATTGCCCTGCTTGAGCAGCAACTCGGCCTTGGCACCCAGAAACACATAGATCCCCAGCCCCACCAGCAGGCCGACCACGGCGAACATCATGCCGATGGCCGGCTGCACATATTTCACCTCTCCCAGCGAGGCCTTAAACATGGTCAGCAGGGCCTCGATGGAGATGGCGATCAAGATAGTAGAGATGAAGCGGGTAATGGTGCGCCGGGTCGAGCTGTGCCGAAAGATATCCTTGTGCATCAACACCTCCTCTTCGAGTATGGTCTTGCCCAGGTCGAACACCGCCAGTGCCAGGGTGATGAAGATGATGATGCTAAAGGGCTTGATGGAGCCACTGGGCACCGCCCCCTGAGACAGCAGGCCACCGATATCCGCGGCGGCCATGCCAATAAGTACCAGCACCATAATAAACAGCCCCATAACCAGTGTGGTATAGACCCCCTTAAACAGGGGGGTCGCGCGGCGTCTGGCCCTGTCGCCCATCATAAACTCGATCAGCCGGGTGAGGTTGATATCCACTATGATGAAGCCGCGGCCGCTATCGTCCTCGATTCGATAGGAGGCCGACAGACAGAGCTGGCCGCTGGCGTTAGAGAGGTAGGGCGTGGTGATCTTGAGACGCTGGGTCTCCTCGACCTTGGAAAAATAGGGTCTGTGGCTGCGGCTCAGGTTGCGCCCTACTGGGATGGCCTGCACCACACGATTAACTATGGCCACGTTGTCGCTGATCTGCACACCATCGCCATCGAGCACATACAGCAGCTCGACAAAGGGATAACAGTTGGCGATCTCCGCCATGGCGCGCACCCGAAAGCCGGGGTCGGACAACATCAGCGGGTCACTTATCCCCACCAGAATCGACTCCAGCAGCTCTTTGACCAACTGCTCATGTTCATGGTAACGCTCAATAACGCTTAGATAACTCATTGCCGCCATAGACTAGTCTCCAAAGGTAACTCTTCAGAGCATTGCAACTATGACGCCAATCCCATTGGCTAGAGTGAAGGCTAGAGTGAAGGCAAGGGCGAGACACGGGGTACGCATGGCGGCATGAGCGAAAACCTCGTCATGATAGGGGGTTACAACTCTACAAAGCGACCGGATGAACGCAAGAGATCGACCTTGGCTGCATCCAAACACACCAGCATCTGCACCAAAAGAGGGCAGATGCTGGCTAGAGGAAAGTATTGAATATTGAGGAGGAGCTAGTGCGCCTGCTTAGCCTCGAGTGCCGCCAGGCTCTCGCTGTACTTGCGTGTCCAGAAAGGGTGATCTGTCTTGGCCAGCGCCAGCTTCTGCTGCGCCACGGCCAAATCAAACTGCTTCAGCTCACCATAGGCGCGGGCCAGGGCGTCGTGGGCGCTGTGGGACTCGGGATTGGCCTTCACGGCCGCCTGATAAACAGCTAACCCCTTGTCTTTATCCTTGGCAAATTCGGCATCGGCCAGGGCGATGAGCGAATCAGTGGAGGGCACGGCAAAGCCATATTTCTGCTCGGACAGATAGCGATAATGCTCGAGTATCGCAGCCACGCCGCCGCGGGCTATCTTAGAATCTGGCGAGAGCACCCTGTGATAGTCGTCGAACAGCCACTCTATGCCGTAGGCGGTCGCCAGAATCGGCTGCGTCATGTAATAGGTGCCGTCGAAGCGCTTCACCTGGTAGTGCAACGCCGGATGATTGCTCGTCTCGATCAGCTCCTCCAAAGCGGCGAAGTCTGCCAGCTGACGCTGCTCGAAATCGCTGTCGCTGGTGGTCAACATCAGATAACGCGGCTTACCCTGGATACGCTCAAGCTTCTGGGTGGCCGACTTCATCACAAAGGCAAAATCGTTACTCAACACAGGGCTCGCCGCCAGGTAGGCATTAAACAGCTCAGGGCGGTTGAGCAAGGTGTAGAGCACCAGGCCCGCATTGCCGGTAAAGCCATTCATGATGCGAAAGCCATTGGTACGATACTTGGCATCGATGGCGGGCAGCAGCGACTGGGCCATGAAATCTAGCAGAGCCGTGTTGCCCTCCTGCTCGATCGCCTGCTCTTTCAGCTTACCTAAGGCCTGATCACCATCGGGCGCGGTGACGATGATGGTCTCAAGCCAGGGCCAGTCACCGTTGTGGCTCATCCAGTCATGCATGCCCTCCAGATAACCACGACTTCGGGGATGAAAGTCGAACAGCAGCACATAGCGCTTGTCGGTATTTTTGCTATAGCTAGGTGGAAGGGTTACCTGAAAGGCCATGGGCTTGTCGACGCCAGGCGCCTTGACCATCAGGGTCTCAACTTGGGCGGCTTGAACCAGATTCAGGCCGCTGCACAGCAACAAAATGACACCAGTAATCCATTTATTCATCACGTCTCTTCCTTATTATTCTTGTTAAATGATTAAGTGATTAGCAGGCGCTCACCCAGGTGCGACGACCAGCAAGGTGAGGTGCTATTTTTTAACATAACAAATGAGTATGCTTTTCAGCGAGATACTCGTCAATCTGTGGACCTGCTGCACTAGGCTGGCATTTCGTCTTTGAGGGGGTGGCTTCTGGCGATAATTCACTAGCCAAAGGGGCATTTTCCGCTTAGGATCTGGTCTGTCATTTAACGATTAATGCATAGTGGAGTAAGCCAACGTTATGGGTATTCGAGCCATAGTTGTAGATACAGCAGGTACAACAACCGATCTGAATTTTATTCAGGACACCCTTTTTCCCTATTCGTCTAAGGCCCTCGCTGATTTTTTAGAAGAAAATCAAACTAATGTATTGGTAGACAACTGCATTAGCGATGTGAAAGATATCGCGCTGGAGCCAGACGCCTCACTGGCGCGCGTGGTCGAGATCCTGCAGCAGTGGATTGCCGAAGATCGCAAGGCTACCCCGCTAAAGACACTACAAGGCCTGATCTGGAAACAGGGCTATGCCAAGGGCGAATTTAAGGGTCATATCTACCCTGACTTCATCGACAGCGTGAAAGATATCAAGGCGCAAAACCTGCGTCTCTACAGCTTCTCTTCAGGCTCGGTAGATGCGCAGAAACTGCTGTTCAGCCACAGCGACGGCGGCGATCTGACCGAGTATTTCGATGGCCACTTCGACACCCGCACTGGCAACAAGCTGTTTAAGCAGGCCTACTGCAACATCATCAACACCATCAGCCTGGCGCCTAAGCAGGTGCTGTTTATCTCTGATGTGTTAGAAGAACTCAAGGCGGCGGAGCAGGCAGGGATGCGCGTCATGCAGATGGTACGCGAGACCACGCAGCGCACCGGTGACTACCCACAGATCACCAACTTCAAGGAGTTGAGCCTCTAAGGCTGTCGCTCACTATGTACAAAGGCACCTCGGGGTGCCTTTTTTGTTGCCCGAATAATACCAATCGTAATAAACAATTGATCATTCTAGCTTGTTAAAACGCTCAATAACTGTATTAGTANTGTTTATCTCTGATGGGTTAGAAGAACTCAAGGCGGCGGAGCAGGCAGGGATGCGCGTCATGCAGATGGTACGCGAGACCACGCAGCGCACCGGTGACTACCCACAGATCACCAACTTCAAGGAGTTGAGCCTCTAAGGCTGTCGCTCACTATGTACAAAGGCACCTCGGGGTGCCTTTTTTGTTGCCCGAATAATACCAATCGTAATAAACAATTGATCATTCTAGCTTGTTAAAACGCTCAATAACTGTATTAGTATTTTTAATTGTAGAATAACTACTTATCTAAAAATCCTGCTTTGTTCTCAAGCGTTTTTCCTGCGCTATTTCTGATCACATGTTTACTGTGATTGGTATAAAACCGGGCTGAACCAGGGTGTCAATTCGACGCGCAGCGAACCCTAACCACTAATGACTCGGGGACGACTCGGGGATTGGTATTGTCGCGAGATGCTGATATCTTAACCTAAAACTAAACGCTTGTTTGAAAATTAAAGGTCAAGATATGGAGCAGTTCGTTAGTCGCTTTCCCTTCCATACCCGCATCCAGGTTGCCTGGGGTGAAATGGATGCCCTGCAGCACGTCAATAATGTGGTCTATTTCCGTTACTTCGAAACGGCGCGTATCGACTTTTTTAATCAGCTGTTTCCGCTGGATAAACTCTACAAGTCCGGCATGGGACCGGTGATCAGCGACAATAATGCCCGCTATAAGCGCCCGGTCACCTTCCCTGATACCCTATTGGTCGGCGTCAGCATCAGCGATATCCATAAAGATCGTTTCACCATGCATTATCAGGTGTTCAGCGAGCGGCAACAGGCGATCACCACCACGGGCTCCTCGGTCGCCGTCATGTTCGACTTCAACAAGCAAGCCAAGGCCGAGTTACCCGCCGAGCTACTGGCCGTGCTTAAGCAACACTGCGCAGACTAACGGGCTCGCCTAAGTCACATCTCCTCGTTAAACAGCAACACTATGCCGCCACCACTGAGGCCGCTGTTGATGTTGAGGGTTATGCCTATCCCTATGTTGCGCAGCCAGGATGACAAGGATGGTGTCTGCACTACCCAGCCGGCGCCAAACTCGTAGTAGTGACGCGTGCCCATGGAATCGATCACGTCGCCACTGAGATCGATGCGTTTGGCCAACAGACGCATCTCATTCTGTCGCTCGAAGAAGTCGGGCAGGCCATAGTGAAACACCAGGGCATTGCTCAGGCGCCCGACCTGAGGGGTGACGGCCTGCATGCCATCATCGGTCAACACACTGCGACCAATGCCGTATCTGAGGGTACTGATAAACTCCCACTTGTTGCCCAGCAGGTCGCCGGTATAGCTCACCTCGACATTGGGATCTAACATGATGGCGCCATAGCTGGTGTTCACCAGCTTCTCATCGAGCTGGCCTCTAATGCTGCTCAGCAAGGGATCCTTATAGGTTAAGGTGTTCTCCAGCCAGAGCAGCTGGGCACCGAGGCCAAACATCGCCCGCCACTGCGGGTTTATCTGATACTTCCAGCGATACTCGCCCGCCAACAGGTAACTGGTATCCTCCAGCGGGCTGCTGATGGTCTCATCCTCCAGCCCCTGAATGCTGTCGCTGGCATGCACGTAGGAGAGGCGCACCTGAATGCTGCCGGTGGTGTGGGGGGAGAGGATCACAGGCTCACTCTCCCAGGGCAAGGTATAGGAGGTAAGCTGACTGCGGCGCTCAAGCGACTCCTCACTACCGACATCGCCTATCTCGCTCAGATCCACTATGGTGTTGGGATTGAAATCCACTATGCCTAGGGTGATCAGGTTGGCATCGGTGAGCACCATGGCACTGGTGATGTCCCCCTTGAGTTTGGCCTCGACGGCGGGGCGCAGGTTAATCTCCGCTGCAGCCAATGCTTGAGTAAGGTAAACCCCAACACAGAGGCCAAGCCAGCGGATCAGCGCGCTCTTAAGGTGTATATGGCCCTTGATTCTCACGCGAAGGCCTTATCTAATTTTAACAAAATCATCTTGTTACTAATTTCATCACCCTGTGCTAACGTTAAGTTTCATCCCGTCAAACGAGAGGCAGACTATGACGCAAGAGACGATTCGACACCAGGCCGACCAGCAGAAATTTGTCCTGTCCATTGCAGGCCATGATGCGGTATTAGAGTATCAACGACAAGGCGACAAGGTAGATTTTGTTCGCACCTTTGTGCCTGATGAACTGAGGGGACAAGGCGTGGCCGGGCGCTTGGTGCGCCATGGCTTAGCGTGGGCCAAGTCCCAGCAACTCGCCATCACTGCCAGTTGCTGGTACGTGCAGAAGTTTTTGTAACCCGCCTATTCGCCGGTCAGGGTCAGCAGCGCCTGCTTCACCTCTTCCCCTATGGGTTGGCTCTTGTCGACGCTATAGTCGTAATGCACTAGGGTGGTCTTGGCCTCGGCGGTCATCTTTCCCCCCTGCCAGCTCTGCTGCGCCACCTCGAAACTGGCATTGCCCACTCGGCTGATCCAGGTCTTGATCTCCACCGGCAGACCATATTGGGTCGGCGAGGTGTAGGCGATAGTAAAGCCCGCCACGATCAGGTTCCACTCCGCCAGATTGAGCGACGGATTAAAGATGGCGAAGATGGGCTCACGCGCCGCCTCGAACCAGACGGGCATAACGGTATTGTTGATATGGCCCAGACCATCGGTTTCATTGAATCTGGGTTGAATGGTTAAACTGAAAGAGCGTAACGGCACAGGGAGCTCCTAAGGCTAAGTCGTTATTTTTGTGGGAATACGCTAACCGAGAAGCCCTTGGGATGCAAGATGGACTTTCGACCTAAGGGCGCCTCGTTGCGAGACGCCCTTAGGGTCTAATTACTTCAAATACATGGCGTTAATTTCGGTGGCGTACTTGTGATAGATCATCTTACGCCTCAGCTTCATGGTCGGTGTCAGCAGCCCCGCCTCCATAGAGAAGGCCTCGGGTAGCAGGGTAAACCTCTTAATCTTCTCGAAACCCGCCAGCTCCTGCTGCAGATGCTTGAGGCGCTGCTCGAAGTGCTCGATCACATGGCTGTGACGCAGCAGCTCAATGGGCGACTCGTAGTGCAAGCCCTTCTCTTCGGCCCAGGCCTCTAACGATTCGAAGGCAGGCACGATGAGTGCGGTCACATAGTTTTTGGCATCGGCAATCACCGCCACCTGCTCGATGAAGGGACAGCAGCCTACCTTGCCCTCGACCCGCTGGGGCGCGATATATTTACCGTTAGAGGTCTTCATCAATTCCTTGATTCGATCTGTGATAAACAGGTTACCCTGCGCGTCTATCTGACCGGCATCACCCGTCTTCAGCCAGCCGTCTTCGAAGCTGTCGGCAGTCTCCTGGGGACGGTTGTAGTAGCCGCGCATCACGGTATCGCCGCGCACCAGGATCTCGTTGTCTTTACCCAGCTTGATCTCGACCTCCGGCAGCGTCTTACCATTCGAGCCCGCGACACGGTTATCCAGAGTATTACAGGTCACGGTCGCCGTGGTCTCAGTCATGCCGTAGCCGCAGAGCACGGGAATATCGATGGCATGGAAGAAGCTGGCCACGTTCTGATCCAGCGCAGCGCCGCCGCAAGGCATAAACTTGAGCCTGCCACCCAATACCTGTTGCAGCTTGCTGTACACCAACTTATGAGCCAGTTTCCACTGGGTCTTGAGCCACCAGGAGCTCTTGGCCCTACCCTGGCTGACCTCGAACTGACGCTCGCCCACCGACATGGCCCAGGCAAACAGCCTCTTGCGGGTGTCGGGTGCCTTATTCACCTTGTCCTGCACCGCGCTGTAGACCTTCTCCAGGAAACGTGGCACCACACACAGGGTATGGGGACGAATATCGACGATCGCCTCTTTCACCGTCATAGGGTCGTTAAGGTAGACGTTGTGGCCGCCGCGGCATAGCACGTAGAAGCTCCAGCCCCGCTCGAACACGTGACTCAGCGGCAGGAAGGCCAGCGACACATCGCCCGGCGTAAAAGGCAAAATCGTATCGTGCTGACGCACCACAGAGGCAATGTTGCGATAAGCCAGCATCACGCCCTTAGGGTCACCCGTGGTGCCCGAGGTGTAAATCAGGGTCAGCAGATCGTCCAGATCCAGGTTAGCTAAACGGCGCCCCAGCTCGGCCTCGACCTCTGGCGAATAGGTTTGGCTGAGCAGGCTATCGAAATGAACAGCTGTTTCCCCTTCGGTCAACACGACTTCGGCATCGAACACCACTATCTGAGTCAGGCTGGGGCAGATCGCCAGCAGTTCACGGGCCATGCCATATTGCTCGGCGTCACCGACGAAGATCAGCTTAGCCTGGGCATCGTCTATGATGTAGCGCGCCTGTTCCAGGGTACTGGTAGGATAGATAGGCACCACAACCGCCTTGGCCTTGAGGGCGCCGACATCGGCACAGGTCCACTGGGGGCAGTTCTGCGACAGGATCACCACCTTGTCCTGGGGGGCGAAGTCAGAGGCGATCAGCGCCTTGGCAACCTGGTCGCCAATCTCATCGAAGCGCCGCCAACTGATCTGCTGCCATGGAGCGGCTAAGCCATAGCCTTCCAGCGCGATGGCATCGCCACGCTGCTGGCTCTGGGCCTGCATCAGGCTTATTGGATGATACTGTTGGAGCGACATAATTTTCTGACCCTTTTAGCGTACACTTGTACCTGTTTTGGCGCATTTTACTGCAATGGCGGGCAAAAAATAAGAGTTTTTGCTCCAATAATGTTAATTGGAGCACAAAAACCAGGCAGTAAGAGGATTAGGCCAACGCATCACGCCACAGCTTTCGCTTGCCCCACCAGAGCGTGAACAAGGAAAAAGCCACCAGGCCGATATCCAATGCCAGCCAAGTGCTCAGATCCTTGCCATCTCGCATCGCCACCAAGGCGGTAGACAGCCAGATAGCATGACAGATCACCACAAACAGACTCAGCGAGATATGCATGGCATTGCGGGCGGCGCAGCCGAGCCCAAGCAATATGGCGCAGACGCAGAAGGTGCTGAGCACCAGGTGACTCCAGAGAATCAGGGTAAATTCCGGCCTCAACGCCAGGGTCAGAGTCGCCAGCAACGCCATGGTCAGGGTGAGATAACCCAGCAAGCGGTATTGGGCACTGGCGAAGGCCTCCACCAACCCACATTTACCGTCGAAGCCCGGCAAGATATAGAGGGTCTCGACCGCTCGCCAGCGCTGCACACGACTCCAGTGAACCAAGGAACAGGCTATCGCACTGAACTGTGCCGCGATGAAGAGCACGGGCAGCTCGATACCGACGAAGAAGTTCACCAGGTCGAGCAGCAGCGCTAGGGCCGGCAATAGCACCAGCATCATAGAGAGCATGGGCCCGACGAAAAAGTTTACCGGATGCAACCATCTGTCCAGGCGGGTCATCAGGGTATTTGAGCCGAGATTCGGCAGCCAGAACCAGCCCATCTCCAGACCATTGAGGTAGACGGTTCTGGCCTCAAGGTGCCAGACCCTAGCTTGCAGGTCACAGCGGATCAGATAGATAAGTCCCACGGCCGCCAGAGGCAGGAACCAGAAGCTGAGACTCGGTAAGAAGGCGGTGATCTCCGGCAGAAACGGTAACAACAGAAACAGCGCGAAGGAGAAATAGAAGCCCTTGATATGCAAACGACAGAAGTAGATAAAGGCGATCCCCGCCAGACTGGCCAGAATCACCTGCTCGACCGCCCCCGGCAGGGGCAGCATAAGCGCCGCGGTCAGCGAGATAAGGGTGGCAATCATGCCCACCACCAGCGCCTGCCATTGAATGCTCTGTGAATAACCCGGTACCAGGCTGGCCCACTCGGTGGCCGACAGGCGATTGAGTTGCCAGGCGATCGCCGCGCAGGTGGAGACCTGTATCATCCCCAGCATCACAGGCATGGCGTCTAACTTACCCGAGAGTGCCAGCACCAACATCATCGCCAGCGCCAGTAGGGCTGTGCCGAGAAAACTGACACTGCCGACGTCGAACAACCAGAAGCGCGCCATACCGCTCAGCGCTCTAGGCATCATCTGTGCAGCTCCATGAAGAGTTGTTCCAGGTTCATGGGGGTGACCGACGCAAATTGAGGCGCCATGGTGGCATCATAATGGTCCACCAGCAGCTTATCCTGCTGACGATTGAGCACAACAAGCCCCTCTGGCAGGGAGGCATCATGCTTGAGACTCACCAGCTGCACACTCTCCCTGAGGGTGTCTATCTCTTTAAACAACACCAGCTTACCCTTGCGCATCAGGGCCACGTGACTGGCGACCCGCTCGAGATCTGAGGTGATGTGTGAAGAGAAGAGCACCGCCGAGCCGGCATCCAGCGCCAGATCGAATAGGTCCGACATAAACTCGCGCCGGGCGATAGGATCTAGGCTGGCAACGGGCTCATCGAGGATCAACAACTTGGGGCGGTAGGCCATCGCCATGATCAAGGCCAGCGACTGGCGCTGCCCCACCGACAGACGCTGCACCTGCTGCGTCCCGTCGAGCTGGAAGCGGCTCAGCCACTCCTGCTCCAACGACTCGTCCCAGCTGGGATAGAAGCTGCGATGCAGGGCCAGGGCTCGGTCGACGGTGAAGCCCTCATAGCCGAAGGGCTGCTGGGGTACATAGCCGATCTGCGCCTTCTGGGCCGAGCTGATGTTATCGCTGCTACCGCCGAGGATCTCTATCTGACCCTCGCTGACCTCTAGGATCCCCAGGGCACAGCGCATCAGGGTCGACTTGCCCGCACCATTTTGCCCCAGCAGACCCACCACCATGCCCGGATAGAGGGTCATAGACAGATCGTCAATGGCTAGCTTGCCGTCAAACGCCTTGCTGATCCCATGGAAGGCCAATATGGCTTGATTGCTCTCTTGCATCTGCATCTGTTCCTTTATTGCGTCTGTTGCCATGCCTTGGCGATGATGGCGTTGAGTTCCTCCAGGCTTACCCCTAACTGCTTTGCCTGGTCGATGAGTGAATTGACCTGAGGCGCCATCAAGTCAGAACTTGAGGTGCCTTGGCTATCGCCACGCTGCGCCACCCGGGTCGGTTGGCCGCGACGACGCTCGAGCCAACCCTGTTCCACCAACTGCTGAATGGCGCGGGAGACCGTCATGGGATTGACCGCCAGATGCTCGGCGATCTGCCGCACCGAAGGCAATACCTCCTGAGGTTGCAGCTGGCCGCCGACGATCAGACGCACTATCTGATCGCTAAGCTGGCGGTAGATGGGGTCGCCATTACTGGGGTTGACATTGAGTAAATCTAGCATTAGCCTTTATTCACTGTATTAATACATTGATACACCGATACAGTGCTAAATTAACATAGATACGGTAAATTTCAACTAAGGAATCGGTATCATGCTTCAAGGAAAGGTTAAATTGATGGCCAATAGATTCACCCGGCAGCAGCGACTGGCCGCGCTACTCCTGCCCGCCTGTATGGCATTACTCCTGTTGTCTCAGCCCACCTGGGCAGGCGATCGCCAAGAGAGCCAGCAAGACAGCAAGCCAGCGTCTTGCTATGTGGACGGCTTGTCCGACCGTCTGCGCTGCGGCGCCATCACCGTGCCAGAAAATTACGCCGCCCCTCAGGGCAAACAGATAAAGATCCACTACCTGATTCTGCCCGCCATCAAACCCAGTTTCGAGAAAGAAGCACTGCTAGCCATCGCCGGCGGTCCGGGTCAATCGGCCATAGATAACGCCGCCAGCTTCGACAAGATCTTTACCAAGGTGCGTCAGCAGCGAGACATACTGCTGATCGACCAGCGCGGTACAGGCAGCTCTAACCAACTGACCTGCGAGGGCGCGGGCTTCGAGGGGGGGCTGGCCTTCAACGATGATGAACTGGATATCGCCGCCGAGACCAAGGCCTGCCTGAGCGAACTCGATGCCGACGTCAGCCAGTATGGCAGCGAGACAGCGCTAAAAGATTTCGAGGCGGTCAGACAAGCCCTGGGTTACCAGAAACTGCACCTGTACGGCATCTCCTACGGCACTCGCATGGCCCAGCTCTATATGCGTCACTATCCAGAGGCCCTGGCGACAGTCACCCTGGACGGCGTGGTTCCCATGCAACAGAGCGTGCTCAACATCGGCGATGCCATCACCCGCGCCATCGACCTTCTGCTCCAGGATTGCCAAAGCAATGCCCTTTGTCATCAAGAGTTTCCTAATCTCAAAGCTGAGCTCGAACAGGTAGAGACGCTGCTCAGCCAGGGAGCACAGATCAGCCAGACCCGCGATCCCCTCACCAATGCGCCGACCCAACTGACCATGACCCGCGCCAAATTTATGGGCGCCATCCGCATGGCACTCTACATGCCTAATATTAGGGCGCTGCTGCCTCACGCCATTCACCAGGCGGCAGAGGGGAACTTTCAGGCCATCATGGGGCTGTATGCCCTCACGGTAAATAGTACGGGCATCGCCGCCGGTATGCACTCGGCAGTGGTCTGCGGCGAAGATTGGCAGCGTTTCTCTCAGGCCGAGCGCGAGCGTCTAAGCCAGAGCTACTTCGGCCAGGAGATGATTAAGGCCTTCGACCTGAGCTGCCCTATCTGGCAGATCCCGGCTGCCGACGCCAGTTTTGCCGCGCCCATTGCCAGCAACCTACCCACGCTAGTGTTGTCGGGACAGATAGATCCCGCGACGCCACCCAGCTGGGGTGAGCTGGCGATGGCCAAGCTGACCAATGCCAAGCATTTCGTCGCCCCCTATGCCACCCACGGCGTGGCCTATCAGTCATGCGGCAATAACCTGATTGCCGAGCTGATCGCCAGCGGCAGCGTCGACGGCCTCTCTCAGGAGTGCCTGAGCAATGACGTCAGCCGTAACTTCTACCTCAACGCCAATACGGTAGAAGCCATCCCACAGGACAAACTCAGTCAGAGCAATCTCAGCCAGGCCGCTACTAGTCAGGCCTCTGTCGGTGACGCCAAGCAGCAAGGAGCACACCATGATTAAGGTATCAAATTTATCTAAGCGGATCGGTGAGGTGCAGGCACTGAACGATCTGAGTTTCGAGGCCCTGGACGGCCAGATCACCGGCCTGCTGGGCCCTAACGGCGCGGGCAAGACCACCTGTCTGCGTACCGTGTTTGGTCTGCTCAAGCCCGACCAAGGCATCGCCGAAATAGACGGCATAGATGTCGCCAAACAGCCGGTGGCCGCCAAGCAGCAGCTGGGCCTATTCCCCGACCCCTTCGGCCTGTATGAACGCCTGACGCCGAGAGAATATATCCGCTTCTTCGCCGAGCTGAACGGCCTCTCTCGCGACCAGGCCAAGGCCGCCTCGGCCAAGGTGCTCAGCAAGCTGCATATGGATGATATTGCCGATCGCAAGTGCAAGGGCTTCTCCCAGGGACAAAGGATGAAGACGGCGCTGGCGCAGGCCATAGTGCATGAGCCCACCAATATCATACTCGACGAACCCACCCGCGGCCTGGACGTGATGAGCACCCGAGTACTGCGCGACCTGCTGAAGGATCTCAAGCAGGCGGGACACTGCGTACTCTTCTCCAGCCATGTAATGCAGGAGGTCGCCGCCCTGTGTGATCGCGTCATCGTCATGGCCGAGGGGCGCGTGGTCGCCGTTGGCAGTCCCCAGGAACTCTGCCAAAAGACCGGCAAGGCCTCACTGGAAGACGCCTTCATTCAGCTTATAGGGACCGACGAGGGAATTGCAGCATGATGAGTTCAATTATCACCATGGTCAGAAAAGAGCTGACCGATGCCGCCAGAGACAAACGTTCCGTCATGGCCGGCCTCTACTACGCCATAGGTGCGCCGCTGATGATGTGTGGCATGTTTATGATCCTGATAGGTCAGATCACTAGCCCTGAGGCGCTCAACATCACCATCACCCACGGCGAGCGCGCGCCGGATCTGGTGAAATATCTCGCCAGCAACGAGATCAGCCAGGGCGACGAAGCCGATCGCAAGGAGATAGAGCTGATCATCAGCCCGGATTACGCCGCCAACATGGCCAAGAGTCAGGCCGCAGAGATCGTGCTGATCGCCGACAACTCTAACGAGAAGCTACAATCTTCTATCCGCCGTCTTGAAGATGCACTGCAGCAGTACAGCGCCGAGATGGGCAGCCTGCGACTGATCGCCCGCGGCATAGACCCCAAGGTGATGCAGCCGATCAAGGTCAAGGTGGAAGATCAGGCCACCTCTGATTCTAAGGGCGGGATGATCTTAGGCGTCGCCATCTTCATGATGGTCTATGCGGTGTTTATCTCAGGCATGAATCTGGCCATAGACACCAGCGCCGGTGAGCGCGAACGCAACTCCCTGGCCCTGCTGCTCAGCCATCCGGTATCCACCCGAGATATCGTGCTGGCCAAGATCGCGGCGGTGACCATCTTCGCCATGCTGGGGCTGATCCTCACCCTAGTGATCTCTAAGCTCGCCTACGGCTTCGTGCCTTGGCAGGAGCTGGGCTTCTCGGTCAACATCAACATCGACTTCATTCTGTTGATGCTGGCGATCGGCCTGCCCATCGCCCTGATGGCGGCGGCGCTGCAGCTGTTTGTCTCGTTCATGGCCAAGTCGTTCAAAGAGGCCCAGTCCTACCTCACCATAGTGCTGATCGTGCCCATGATGCTGTCGATGGCGGCGAGCTATAACATAGCGCCCGACACGCTGCAGTGGCTGCCGATCTCGGGGCAGATGCAGGCGCTCATCGCCTTCATCAAGGGCAAGGATATTCCCATGTTGCAACTGGCACTCTCAAGCGCCATCACCTTCATCATCGCCCTTGCCCTGGCATTCGGCATGGAGCGCTCGCTAAAGAGTGAGAAGATCGTCTTCGGACTCTAATCCCGCTAATAATCGACAAGGGCCTACACCAGGAGGCCCTATAAGGAGCATGTCATGGATAAGCAACAAGTCGTCATGATCATCATGTTGGTATTGGTGGTCGCCACCAGTCTGAGCGAACTGTATAAACATCGCCTCAGGCTAGACAGACGCAGATCGACGCCTCGCAACACAGATGAGATGGACCGCCTGAAACAGGAAAATCAAAGATTAGCCGAGCGCGTCAGCGTCCTAGAGCGTATCGTCACCGACAGCGATTATCAGCTTAGGCAGGAGTTTGCCGCGCTAAATCGCAATGCCTAACGACTGATACTCGCTACAGGCCTTAGCTACAGGCCTTAACGATTAAAGGGGCTAACAAAGCCCCTTTAATCATTAAGGTTTTTCACTTGTACTCAGGACGGCAAATGGTTTTATAATGGCGCCCCAAAACAAATCGCTATATAAAGCTTGCATCAGAGACGATATGACCAATAAGACCGCCATCAAACACACTTTCCTTGGCCTGTTTATACTATTTGGCCTGACCAACCTATCTGGCTGTGCCAGCGCCCTATGTGATGCCCAGACCGACCATGCCACCAATCCGCTGCAGAGGGAAAATACCCGCCTCGAGTGTGAGCGTCAGGTGATGAGTGCGATGGACGAGCATGAGCGCAAGCAACAAGCTGAGAGTGACGCCCGGTTTAAGGCCCACATGGACAAGCATCTCAAAGCACAGCACCTGAAAACACAAGAGTAAGCCTGGACGCCAAGGCTCTGGCTGCGCGTGGTTAACAACAAGCATGGGTATTGAACTTCTGCCGATAGGCCCGCGGGGAGAGGCTGGTCAGCTGGATGAACAGCTTCCTAAAGGAGCTGACATCTTCATAGCCGACCCGCTCGACAATCTGCTCCAGGGCCAACTCTGTGGTCTCCAGCAGCCGCTTGGCCTCATCGACCCGCAAACGCTGCATGTAGCTGGCAGGTGTCTCGTTGAGCGCCTTCTTGAAACGACGAATGAGGGTGCGCTTACCCAAAGCAAACTTCTGCGCTATCTCATCGAGCAACCAGTTTTTATCTAAATTGGACTGCATCCACTGCTGAATCTTTCTCACCAGCTCATCCGAATGCTGCTCAGGTGTGATCGCCATGGTCATAAAGGGCTGCTGGGAGCTGCGGTTAGGATCTATCAGCAAAATCTTGGCCATCTGCTGTGCCAGCCCCTCACCCGCCAGTAGCCCCACCAGATGCAGGGCCAGACTCAGATTCGAGGTGGTCGCCCCCGCAGTATGAAACTGGCCGTCGGACACCACCAGGGAGTCCATACAGAGATTGACCCTGGCGAAGTTACGCTCGAACATCTGCGACAGCCACCAGACTGTGGTGGCCCGTCTGTTATCCAGTAAGCCGGATGCCGCCAACATCAGGGTGCCAGAGCAATAGGCCGCGATGGGCTTGCCCATCAGGGCATAGGCACTAAGCGGCCCAAGCAGCGGCGAGAAGTCCTGAGCATATTGCTTAAATTCCGCCTTATTGGTCACTAAGGAGGAAGCCACTATCACGGCATCGGCCTCGAGCAACTGCGTCTCATCCTTGAGTGCCATCGCCGCCAGCTGAAACCCTTGGTTGGTGGTGATCGCCTGGCTATCGCCTGAGACGATGTGGCAATGAAACAGATCTTGGGTGACCTCGGGATTCAGCCTGCGATACAGGGTATTGGTAAAGTTAAACACATCTATGAATCCCACTATGCCGCCAGCCACCACATTGCCCGCCGCCAAAATCATGATTGTCTTCATCGCGCCCCCTCAAGATGTCACTTATCACCCAAACTTTGTCAATAATGACACTTTTTGACCGTTTGTCGAGTTTTTATACTGGGCACATTGCAAAGACAAGGAGCAGGCAAATGAACACACGCATACTACACCTGATACTGAGCCTGGGTTACTTAGGGGTTAGCTGGACCCTGCTGTTGTGGCTGCATTTTACCACTCAGCCCAATCTCTTCGCCCATTTCATCGCCATCCCCAGCCTGCTGCTGTTCAGCGCCTATAGCGCACACCAGATCATCCGCAGGGGCCTGTGACTCATCTTCACAACTGGGCATAACATCAAGACTTCAGACCAATGCATAACGCCAAGGCATAACAAAGCCCGGCAAACGCCGGGCCTTTCTGTGACGACAAATCGGCTTATTTCGCCTTGGGTCTGAAGGGCTTAATCACCGACTCGTCACACACGAGATAGGGGCCTTCCATCAGATCGATGCAGTAAGGAATTGCCGGGAACACGGCATCGAGACACTCGCGGATCGACTTAGGCTTACCGGGCAGGTTGACGATCAGGCTATCGCCGCGCAGGCCCGCGGTTTGACGAGACAGGATGGCAGTCGGCACAAACTTAAGCGACTCGGCGCGCATCAGCTCACCAAAGCCCGGCATCATACGATCGCACACCGCCTCGGTCGCCTCAGGGGTCACGTCGCGCTTGGCCGGGCCTGTGCCACCCGTGGTAACTATGAGGCAGCAATCTTGCTGATCGGCCATCTTAATCAGGGTCTGCTCGATAACTGGCTGCTCATCGGGAATGACTTCGTAGACAGGCTCCCACTCTGAGGTGAGGTATTCGCCCAACACCTCGATAATTGCCTTACCGGAAATATCTTCGTATACGCCGGCACTGGCGCGATCACTAACGGTGACTATGCCTATCTTTGCTTTTGCCATTCCACTTTATCCTTTAGGTGTTGGGTCATGCGCGGCGCAAAGCGCCCCGCTAGGGTTGCGCCCTAAAATAACATATTTTGCTTATCGCTAAAGTGGCCCAAAAGAGATAAAAATGAGACAGATGTCGAATATTAGCAAGCTAAGGTAAACTGGGAGCGAAAACCCTAGCTAGACTAACGGCAACAGGCCAAGGTCTCCTCGAGTAATGCCAGAAAGGCCTCGCGACTGGCCTTTATCACCTGAAGATCGCCGCGGCGCGCATCGGCCTCCAACTGGCGAGCAAGCTCCACCAGCGCCGTCATGCTCAGGTTGCTGGCGGCCCCCTTTACGGCGTGGAGGCTGGTGCGGATAGCGTCACAATCGGCGGCCTCTATGCCATCGAGAAACGCCTGGCGATACTTCTGCATCTCATCATCAAACACCTGTAACACCTCGTCCAGCAGCGCCTCATCTCCCGACATGAGTGCCAGGACACTCTCGCGATCGAACAGGCTATCGGCCACCTCGGCGGGCACATGTGCCTGCTCGCTATCCGGCTCATGGCCCAAGGTCGCCTCATAGTTTTGCTGGCTCAGAGAGAACCAACGATAGAGACACTTCTTCAGCCCCTCAAGCACCAGCGGCTTAGTCAGGTAGTCATCCATCCCCGCCCGCAGGCAGTGTTCCCTGTCGCCCTTCATGGCATTGGCCGTCAGCGCTATGATAGGCAGGGCGCAAAACTGACTGCCGCCCTGCCCCTCGCGAATCGCCGCCGTCGCCTGAAAACCATCCATCTCCGGCATGAGACAATCCATCAAGATCAACTGATAGGGATTCCCATGCTGCGCCGACAATACTGCCAGGGCCTCGCGCCCATTGGCGGCGACATCGGCCTCGACCCCAAGTTGTTGCAGCATTCCCAAGGCCACCAACTGGTTAACCTTATTGTCTTCCACCAGCAGCACCTTAGGCTTGTCTGGCATGGAAATCTCGACCATGGGCTCTGTCACCTGTTCGGACGCCTCGTCGTCGGGCTGATCCGACAGCGCGCGGATCAACTGACGAATGTTTAACGGCTTACCCAGGTGGGGCACCCTGGCATCACGCTTCTCGAACTCTATCTGCTGCCAATAGGAGAGCAGGGGTAATACCTTGGCCTCTTGCTGCTCATCCAGTTGACGCCAGCGAGTTAACTCATCCTCGAAGGCCTCTTGCGCGGGAGTAAAACTGTAGATGAGTAGATCCGATGACGGAATCGCCTCGTCGGGCTCGAGGTAGCCCACCTTGGCGCCCCAGCTACTCAGCAGTTCGCCCAGCATGCGCTCAAAGGCCCCCTGCTGCCCCATAAGGATCACCCGCTCTGGCGCCAACCCGTTACGCCAATCGCTAACCTCATGTCGGTCCGCCAACTGTTGCTTCAGGGTAAAGCTAAAAATGCTCCCCACTTCCTGCTGGCTCCTGACCTGAATATCCCCTTGCATCAGCTCACACAGACGCTTGGCGATAGAGAGGCCGAGCCCTGTGCCCCCGAACATGCGGGTGGTCGAGCTGTCGACCTGAATGAAGGGGTTAAACAGCATAGCCAACTTCTCTTTGGCTATGCCTATGCCGGTATCTTCCACCTCACAGGAGAACTTCACCTCGCCCGACTCACCCAAGGCGTTGGCAAGCCTTAGGGTGATCCAGCCCTCTTCGGTGAACTTAATGGCATTGCCCACCAGATTCACCAGGATCTGCCGCAAGCGACTGGGATCGCCAACCACGTAGCGGTATTGCAGCTGGGTAATATCCACGAACAGGGGCAGATTACGCTCCTCCAGCTTGAGCGCCACTGACTGCACAAAGAGATCCACCAGCTCCACCAGATCGAACTCGATCGCTTCAATCTCAAATTTACCCGACTCTATCTTGGAGAAGTCCAAGATGTCGTTGAGCAGAGACAGTAGGGATTCGGCACTGACCGAGGCCACGTCGACATAACGTTGCTGCATCGGCGACAGCTGAGTCTCGCCCAACAAGCCCAAGATACCGATGACACCGTTCATCGGGGTGCGGATCTCATGGCTCATGCAGGCGAGGAAGTCCTCCTTGGTCTTGGCGGCGACTTCGGCCTTCTCGCGCGCCTCGGACAAGGCCCAGTTGCTGAACTCCATCTCCTGGGCATAAGATTCGATCTTGCGCTCGTTAAGCTTCATCCGGGTCAGATCTTCCACACAGATGAAGTAACCTTCCACCGTGCCATCATCGCCCATGTCCGGCACATAGGTAATATGGAAAAATCTGGGCGCCTGATCCGCATCTAAGGTTTCCACCTCGAACACTTGCTTCTTGCCTTCCAGCACGCCGCGCTGATAGGGCCTCACCAACTGATAGACATCGGCGGGCTGCACCGCCTCCACCGTCTGCTCCAGCACCTCCGCCTCCGTCTTGCCGAGCCACTGTAGATAATGTTGGTTGATGAAACGATAACGACTCTGGGCATCCACATAGGCAAGCTGAATGGGGATCACATTGGTAATATTATCGATATAGCGCCGGGATTTTTGCAGCTCGAGTTGCTTCTGATTGCGCGCACTGACCGCTTCGTTGTAACTGTTGACCAGCATGCCGAACTCGTCGTCGCTATTCAGGCGTATGGTTTTCTGGCCGCCGAAGGTCTCTATCTGGCGCTGAATGCGTCGAATAGGCTCCAGCAACACCTTGTGCTGCACATAGAGATTGACCGTCAACAAGAGGGCAAAACCCAGCAGGAGAATGCCGACATAATGAGTCAACTCCTCGAAACTATAGGCCTCAATCTCGCTGGCATCATACCTGACGTAGAGCACATAGGCCCTTAGGCGTTGTAGCTCGGGGGAGATCAGGTACACCTGCTGCACCTGATGCACTATGCTGTCCTGACGCCAAACCTCCTTGGCGCTCAGCTTGTCGCTGACCCGCCGAATGATCTCCACCAGCTCGGGCTCCAGACTGCCTGACAGCGGACTTCCTAGGTACTGCCCCAGATTATCGGCCACTATCTGCTCCTCACGGGGATCGAACAGCACCAGACGCTTGATACTCCCCTGGGCGGCCAAGCCATTGACCACCCGGCGCATGTTGCTAAAGTCGGTACTCGCCTCCAGGGCAAGTCGCAGCGACACGGACACCTGGGCAATCTCATAATCGACCTGATGCTCGGTGCGCTCTGTCATCTCGTCATAGTAATAGAGGGCGATCAGCCCAGAGATGATCAAAGCACACACTAAGGTCGCCAGATTTAGCTTGTAGACAATGCCCTGGGCTATCTTGTCTCGATAGTGACGCCACATAGACTAAGGCACCTGGTAGAAGAGGTTGTCGACGTGGAGGCAGTCGGACTCAATCGCCCCGATCTTGACTAAGGTTTCGCAGACACTATAGCCAAGCTGGGTCAACTTATCTCTCTGGGCAAACAGCTTGTGTTGCTCCTCAATGCTAAGCAATTTGAGATCCGCCAGTGCCTCTTTAAACTCGGCGACCTGCAGGCCTTCACGCTTGGCCATGATGGCCATCGCCTCCTCGGGATACTGGCGCATATAGTCCAAGGTCAATTGCCATGCCTGATGGATCTGATCCACCAACTGTGGGTGCTCCGCCAGTACGCTGGAGGAGATAGACAGGGTATCTAACACCTCCTCGGGGATCTCCTTGGTGGAAAACAGCTGACGATAGGCGCCGCTCGACTGTATCTCCACCGAATAGGGAGGATAGGTCACCATGGCGGCGATCTTGCCTACGGCCAGGGCACTTACCGCAGCTCCCTGCTCGACGTTAATCACATTCACATCATCTAGCTGCATCTGATGTTGGCGAAGGGCTCGCTCCAACACGAAGATCCCTAAGGAGCTGACCTCACAACCTATGGTCTGCCCCCTGAGTGCCTGCATATTCTCTATCGAAGTGGGTGCGATGATCACATCACCGCCATCCGAATAGTCGGCCAACAACACAATTTTTATCGGCTTGCCTCCCAGCGGCGCCACCTGAATCGCCTCAATCATGGTGCTGGCAAAACCATCCACATGGCCAGTTAAATAGGCGCGCTGAGCATCTGACAGGGTCGACACCTGAACCAACTCGATATTGGCCCCCACCTGACGATAGAACCCCTTCTGTTTCGCCAGATAGAGAAGTTCATACCCGGGCCAGGGATTAATGGCGATAGTGACAGCCTCTTCGACCTTTTTCGGCCCACAGCCGACCATGAGCATGGCGAGTAGTGGCAGTAATAGCCCCGAAATGATTCCCTTAATCATTTTTTATGCTTCCTTAGTCATGTTCTACCGTCAGGTAGGCGCCGTCCTGATAACAGACCACGCAGTTACGCCCGTCGGCCTTGGCCTTATATACGGCCTCATCGACCAACATTAGCAGATGGGATAGATCGGCATTCTGTGGATTAGCGGTCACCACGCCGAAGCTGCCCGTCACTTCGAGTCCCATGGGGTTAAGATGTGCCAAATGCCGACGCACATCTTCCGTTTTCTCTCTGGCGATATCCAAGTTACACTCCATCAAGATTACAAACTCCTCGCCGCCCATGCGCGCCACCACATCTTCCTTGCGAAAGCTCTCCTGCAACAGCTTGGCGACCGCCTGCAACACGAGGTCACCAACGTGGTGTCCGTTAAAGTCATTGATCTTCTTGAAGTGATCCAAATCCAGCATAACGATGGAGAGCTCGCTCTGATGTCGCACCATGCTAGAGAGGCTTTGGGCTGCCCGTTCGGCGAGGAAATGACGATTGTAGAGGCCAGTAAGCTGGTCGTGCAGCGCCATAAATTTTAGCTTGTCGCTATGCTGCTTGAGTTGGATATGAGTATTCACGCGAGCGCGTACGATCGCCGGGCGGATCGGCTTGGTGATATAGTCCACCGCCCCTATCTCTAATCCCTTCTGCTCATCTTCATCCGAATCTTTAGCTGTCACGAAGATGATGGGGATCTCGGCCGTCTCGGGGTTGGCCTTCAATTGACGACATACCTGGTAGCCATCCATGCCGGGCATCAAGACATCCAGCAAGATAATATCGGGTTTCTGCCTGGCAACCCTGAGGCATTCCTCACCACTGTCGGCGGTCCAGACCTGAAACATATCCTTGAGACACTGCCTCATGATCAGGACATTCGTCTTCACATCATCAACCACCAGCACTACAGATTGTTCTTCCATGCCATCCCCTAATCAACCAAGAGCAATTAGCCGCAATGTTTCAATTGGATAGAGCTATTTTTAAGTGTAGCAGAAAGGATTTTTTCGTCCCTAAATCCCACCATTAACATCACAGATGTCGGCGAAACTGACAACCAAAAAATGAATGCAAAAGACAAAAGGGCCAACAGGCCCTTTTGAAACGAATAGCGATTAGCAGCGGTAAGTTAAATTGTATTAGTTCAGACTAGATCTGACACATCTACTTGAAAAGGTGAGAGTTACCCGGTTTGATAAAGGTGTCGAGTCTTTATTAAACAAACCAAAAAGGTAACTCTCATGTTTCATACTAACAATCCGATCATCAAACACAAAGCTGGTTTACTTAATCTGGCCGAAGAACTCGGTAATGTCTCAAAAGCCTGCAAAGTCATGGGCGTATCGCGGGACACGTTTTATCGCTATCAAGAACTGGTAGAAGAAGGTGGTATTGATTCACTAATTAACCAGTCCAGACGAACTCCTAATCTCAAGAATCGCGTTGATGAACAAATTGAGCAAGCTGTTATCAAACATGCAGTGGACTTCCCTGCGCACGGCCAAGCGAGAACCAGCAACGAATTGCGTAAACAAGGCGTCTTTGTGTCAGGTAGTGGTGTTCGCTCTATCTGGCTTCGCCATGATCTAGAGAACTTCAAAAAACGCCTGTCAGCATTGGAAGCCAAAGTAGCACGAGACGGCATTATCCTGAGCGAGGAGCAAGTCGTTGGGTAATCCTCCCATTTTTAACCGTAGTTAAAAGTAGAGGTTAAGCAGCCATCAAAGGTGGCTTTCCGCCATTGGCCTTGTGTGGCCGTTCATAATTATAGAACCATAGCCATTTAGTGGCATAGTCCTGAACTTCTTCAAGCGTATCAAATAAATTGTACTAGCTCAGACCTGATCTGACAGTTACCCAGTTTTCTGGTGCCTTCGTCAGATTAGATTTGAGCTAGTACAGGTAAATTGCCTGACATTGTCGTCCCTTATTGTCGATTGGTTTTTGTTTTTATTATGGTTATTACTTTTAATTTAGTTTGCGTTTTTTTGCCTGATTGAAGTCGATGACGTTATCGGGTGTCTCTTCGTTGAACGTGTCAGGGGCAATCTCTTGGTAATAATCATGGATTGCTTGGCTGAGTTCGGCATTCATCCCATCAAAGTAGTCGTCATCGGGAATCCCCCGCTTAACCATTTCGGCGTGCATCATCTGTCGGCGTAGAGATCCAAATAACTGGCGGATCAGTTTGTCCTCGTTGTCGCCTAACTCGCTGTAGGTCTGCATCCAATCAATGAACATTTCTTCATCGGGGTGAAAGTGGTCTTTCTTTTGTTTGGTCGAGCGAATCATACTGTTGATCCACTCATCAAAGCTGGCGCACTCTTCGTGGCCGTCAGGGAGAGAACCTACTTGGTAAACTCGATTTTCAAATTGCCAAGCGACATCGTTAATGTGGCTTTACACACTGCGGTCACCGCGTTGACAAAAGAAAGGTCTAGGATGAAGATTGATGAACTCATTGAACATCTCTTCGAAGCTCTCTTCATCGCACATTTCGAACTCTTCACCAAAGAACTGCATGTTGTTAAACACCCGTTCCAACAGTTGGTTGGTGAACTCGAGCCAATCCCCTTTTTGAATGCCAACAAACACCATGGAGTAACGGGTTTCGACATGCATGGCGATCAGCACTTTCTTGCGTCGAACGTTTACCGCATGCACCAACCAAGCACTGATTGGTACTGTAGGGGTATTTAACCCATTCTCGGCTTCAGAACCACTGACAGAGTCCGTCGGCGGTTCTTCCAGTGGGGAGATTTTTTGCCATTGCGCTTTACGGTGAAAAAGTCCGCAGCGGCTTTGGTGCAGTTAAACAGTAACATTGTTTAATACCTAGTTTTGATAACGGCAATAATGTGTGACGCACTGCGTCACACTTTAGTTGAGAGTTAAGAGACGCTTTACGCCACAACTTCTTCATCCACTTTTACACGGCGCTTACCCATTAACAACTGCTGCATCAAAGCCTTTTTCTCTTGATTGAAGTGAGCAAGTTTTGTTTCAAGCACTTCTATTTCTTTGTCGGCAGCAGTTAGGGAAACTGCGAACAAGTCCTGCAATTTAGGTATCGAGCGAGGTTTTGAGCGGCCCGCCTGATTTTTGAACGCTAAGTGTTCAATTTTGGCCAACATACTGCCGTTTTACGCCGAATTTCGACCTAATTCCAGGCTGTTCCCGGATTTCAGACAGATCTTGGCTGTCGTCGTAACATCTGGTCTACTTTAAACAGGTTCGCCAAGGTGAATAGCATGGCTAACTGTGAGTCATTTTTCGTCAGCCCNAAACTGCGAACAAGTCCTGCAATTTAGGTATCGAGCGAGGTTTTGAGCGGCCCGCCTGATTTTTGAACGCTAAGTGTTCAATTTTGGCCAACATACTGCCGTTTTACGCCGAATTTCGACCTAATTCCAGGCTGTTCCCGGATTTCAGACAGATCTTGGCTGTCGTCGTAACATCTGGTCTACTTTAAACAGGTTCGCCAAGGTGAATAGCATGGCTAACTGTGAGTCATTTTTCGTCAGCCCTTTATAGCGTGCTTTGATAAAACCGAACTGACATTTGATGATCCGGAACGGGTGTTCTACCTTCGCCCGAATACTGGCTTTTAAATACTCGATGTTGATAGCGGTTTTATTCTTGCGGGGATGCTTCTTCAGTGCCCGAACTTTGCCGGGACGCTCTGCTATCAGCCATTCCACATTAGTATCTTCTAGCTCTTCGCGTTTTTCTGCGCCTTGATAACCAGCATCACCAGAGATGAATTCCTCGTCGCCATGTAACAGATTTTTCAACTGGTTCAAGTCATGTTCATTGGCGGCGGTTGTCACCAGCGTATGGGTGAGGCCACTCTTTGCATCCACGCCAATGTGAGCTTTCATACCGAAGTGCCAT